>CAZORT010000017.1:9220-12619 GCA_964582575.1 uncultured Thermotogae bacterium | reverse complement strand
AAGAGAGAAGCCAGGAGCCAGAATTTAGAATTCAGGAGTCAGAATGGAAAGAGAACCAGCCAAGCATTTTCAAGACTTGATTGTCCTGTCTGCGTGCAACGCACAGGCAGGTTGGCAAAAGGCTCATCTTAGCGGTAGTTTTCCATCAAATGAGATATATGAGCTTACTTCCCAAGTCAGGAGAGCTGCCATTTCTATTCCGGCTAATATAGCGGAAGGTTTTAAGAAAAGGACAAAACCCGATAAAGTTAGGTATATGAACATTGCACAGGCATCTCTTGAAGAATGTCGATACTATTTAGTTCTGGCGAAAGATCTTGGTTATGGTGATACTTCACGGTTAATGCCCCAGCTCGAAGAAGTCAGCAAGTTACTGGAAACCTATACTTCTCCTATTCCGGCTCCTGACTTCTGGATTCTGGCTTCTGACTTCTGGATTCTGGATTCTGGATTCTGGCTCCTGACTTCGGAGTAATTACATGTTTAGAACCTTGCGGGAAGATATCCGAACGGTTTTCGCCAAGGATCCGGCGGCTCGGAGCTGGTTGGAGGTCATCCTTTGTTATCCCGGACTGCAGGCGTTCTGGTCGCATCGCGTGGCTCATTTTCTCTGGCGACACCGGCTTCGTCTTCTCGCCCGTCTGCTGTCGCACATTAGCCGGTTCTTCACCGGGATCGAGATCCACCCCGGCGCGAGGATCGGGCGACGTTTTTTCATCGACCACGGGATGGGGGTGGTCATCGGGGAGACAGCCGAAATTGGCGATGATGTCCTGCTCTATCAGGGGGTGGTTCTTGGCGGGACAGCACTGGAGAAGAAGAAGCGCCATCCCACACTGGGATCTAACGTCGTTGTCGGCTCGGCGGCGATCTTACTCGGGCCGATCACCGTTGGCGACGGGGCGCGGGTTGGTGCCAATTCGGTGGTGGTGAAGTCTGTGCCGTCCGGCGCAACCGTGGTGGGAGTCCCCGGACGCGTGGTCGGGGACAAGAAAGGGATGGTTGAAGAACTGGAGCATGGGAAGCTACCCGATCCCGTGGCGGAGGCAATCGGACTGGTGCTAATCAGTCAGGACAAGCTCGAAAGGCGGCTGGAGGTGCTGGAGACTTTAGCGGGGATAACATCCGCCAGAGATGAGATAGAGGAGAAAAGACGGGAAATTGAGAAGGAATTCATCCACGGAGGGGGGATATAGTCTGTATTATTCCCGATCCCTCACGGCTTCTGCCGTGTGATCTCTGATCTTGCGTTTTACCCTTCCTCAGCCCGAACTTTGAGTTACTTCGCTTTCGTGGACGGTGCTGCTCTTGATATCTGTGCTGCTCAATTGTACACTGATTCCATGTGGGATTCCTACGCTTCACGAGATCTGTCACCGTTAGAGCCCACCGCAGTGGTGATCGATTAAGCTTTCATTGACCATCAATCGCGATTGGTATGCGTTTAGTAGTCAAAGCTAAAATCACGAATGGCACAAGTAAAACGGAATGACACGAACCTGCCATCCATAAAAAATAGGGATCTTCTATAGGTTGCCGTAGGAAGCAAACGAGCGACGCAGCTTGGGCGATATAGGGCAGCGTCGAACACAAGGTTCCAGCCCAACGTCGGACACGAGGTCTGACGCAACAAGGAGAGTCTATCTTGAATTTGACCGGAGGCCGGCCGGAATGCGAGAGCAGGTATTAATAACTCTTAACCGATCATGCATGGGGCAGCTTTAACAACGCGCTTGCCAGGCATGGAGAGATTACCTCCGATCATGGGCCAAGGAGTTACTGCGAATGAGAGAAGAGCTGAAGACCTGGAACTTCGATGAGTGGGCAGACCGCTATGACGAGGGGGTTGCCGCCGACTCTCCGCTCTATGCCCGGTATGGCGAAGTGCTTGATAAAGTGGTAGAGATCGCGGATATCTTCCCTGGAAAGATAGTTTTAGACATTGGAACCGGGACAGGGAACCTCGTTCTCCGCTGCCTTGCACGTGATGCCGCTGTTATCGCTCTGGATCCTTCTAAGCGGATGCTGGCCAAGGCGCGCGAAAAGGTCGGTGATGACCCAAGAGCGGAATTCCATCAGGTTGACGAACCGTTTTTGCACATTCCCTACCCCGATGCCTATTTTGACGCTGTGGTAAGTACCTACGCGTTCCACCACATACCTCATCGTCTGAAACCTGCTAGTGTGCGTGAAATGGTCCGCGTCCTTAAGCCTGGGGGGGGGCCTTGGGGGATTTGCTCTTCGAGAGCGGGGAAGCGGAAAGAGAGGCTTTGCGCAAGTATGAGTGGTTTGAGGAGGAGTATTTCGCACGGTTCGAAGAGCTCTGGCCCGTATTTTCGGAGTTGAGAATGGAACTGAGCGTGCAGTGGTTCACTCCGGTCACCGGAGTTCTCTGGGTTGTTAAACCGAAACGTGGTATGACGGAGGGTACGATGTTAAGGAACTGATCCTGCCGTGAAAGCATTAGCGAACAGTATGGTGTGGTTTGCATCGCTCAACCGAATACCTGCAGTGACTTCAGGTATGGATAGACGCTAAGAGCCCCTGGAGGGAAGGAGATACTGAATATGGAATCCATAACTGTGATATATTCCCCGCTTTGTGAAGCGAATGGTGCATTTCTGGGTCGATTAGAGGAATGGCTAGAAGATAAGAACATAGAGATCGTCGCAATCCCGTTCGATGCGATAACCGCTCGAGAAAAGGGATGGTATCAGTCCGCTGGCTTAGTCGACAGCCACGGTCGCTTCAAGAGATCAGTGTTTATCGATCTCTTCTTTGAGGGGAGGTTGATCGATTCCGTTCCTCTGAGAAAGGAAAAGATAGAGAGGGCACTGAATATTCGTATTGAACAGCGTGAAGATGAGGACCCCGAAGAGCCAGGAAAAGAGATCTCGATCGCAGAGTTTCGAAGCCTGATTCTTGGTAACGAAGTGGAGTGGTTTCAAATCAATCGGTCTACCTACCGGGATGAGATGCGGATGTGCCTTGAGAACTATCCTTATGGTAATCCTTCTCAACGATTCCACCAAAGGTGCCTGCAACTGAAAGAGAATGTCTTTGACGAAGTGTTTACCAAGGAGCATATCGCGGGAGTGTTTGCGAAATGGCAGGGGCAGGTGATCGGCCTCCTAGAAGTCTTTCCCAAAGAGATCATCAAGCGCTATGGCTATCTGGCGGAAGGGCAGGGGAAGGATGAAGATTATCTGACCATTGGCTGCTTAGAGGTGGGCTATGGAATACCGTGAAAAGAGATGATAGATGAGTTGATGTTCCACCTTGAATTATCCTATCCTGATTTTCAGCGGCACATTTTAGAAGGGGTCGGCACCTTCGAATGGAGCAGCGGTTTTAGGCCCTATTGGGTCTATGACAAATATGGATTCCATCGCTCAGATG
>CAZORT010000017.1:0-9120 GCA_964582575.1 uncultured Thermotogae bacterium | reverse complement strand
CCACGGGGAAAGGACCGGTCCCCACTTGATTCATGGCTTAACACCGGACAACGTTAAAGCCACGATCCCCCTGTGCATTGCCGACGTCCGACCGATCGCCGACAGCGAGAAGGTTCTCTGGGCAGAGGAGATGCTCAGGAGATCTGGTTGCTCTCTGCTTGGTTTCATCGCCTTCCAAGGGGACAAGGCCAAGGGCGTTGTGGAGTATCTCCCCGCAAACTTGGTGCCGTACCCGCTTCCAAGGAAGGACCCCACGATCGCGTTCATCACCTGTATTTACCCCACGGAACCCGACGTTGACTATAAGAGTCCGGTGCTTAAGCGACTGTTGGCTCACCTGAGGGAGGAGGGCTACAAAGAGCTTCAGGTCGTCGCGGGAAGGCGGACACCTTATCCCAACGGGCCTGTGCCCTTCTTCCGGAGGCATGGGTTCGTCGAGCTTGGGGAGGTTGACCAGTGGTGCTTGGGGGAACTGGACAAGGAGGAGCTGATCCTGATGCGCAGGGAGTTTTGATCTTGTTGATGGACTAGGGCTGTTCACTTGTTCTAATAGGAAGATAACAGGATAATAGGAGGTGATGGGAGGTGATTGATGGCCGATGGAGGCTTAACCGATCACCAATGGAGTTAAACGTACTTGCGGGACAATCTTTGCACCCTACCATGGGTGCCAATTGCGCGAAGAGACGGAACATCTCTTGTTGAATTTTTAAACGAGGAGTTAAGTTATGGAGAACTTTATATTTTACAACCCTACGCGAATACTTTTTGGCAAAGGAACTGAAGACCAGGTTGGAATCGAAGTCAAAAAACACGCCACAAAGGCATTATTCCATTACGGTAGCGGCAGCATAGTTAAAACGGGGCTCTACGATAAAGTGGTAAAATCACTTGTCGCGGCCGGGGTAGAATTTGTCGAACTACCTGGGGTTCAGCCTAATCCGCGGCTCAGTTTAGTGCGGCGCGGAGTGGATCTATGCAAACGAGAAAGGATTGACTTTATCCTTGCTGTTGGGGGAGGCAGTGTGATCGACTCGGCTAAAGCTATAGCAGTTGGGGCATGTTATCAGGGGGATGTATGGGACTTCTTTGACCGAAAGGTAGTTCCAACCCAAGCATTGGGGTTGGGAGTGGTTTTGACAATCCCTGCGGCGGGTAGCGAAGCAAGTAATAGCATGGTCATCACTAACGAGGATGGCTGGTACAAGAGAGGATACGGTACAGATTTAATCCGTCCCAAATTTGCCATAATGAACCCGGAAGCAACGTTTACGCTGTCCAAATATCAGACTGCGTGCGGAATCGCAGATATTATGGCTCACGTAATGGAGAGATATTTTACTAATTCGACCGACGTAGACCTTACAGACCGATTGTGCGAGGCCACGTTACAGACAGTCATCCATAATGCCCCGTTAGTACTTCAAAATCCGAATAACTACAATACCCGGGCAGAGATCATGTGGGCAAGCACTATCGCCCATAACGGTATTTTAGGTACCGGCAGAATTGGTGACTGGGCAACGCATATGATCGAGCACGAGCTCAGCGGAATTTATGACGTACCTCACGGCGCAGGACTGGCTGTAGTCTTCCCGGCATGGATGAAGTATGTATACCGGCACGATATCGCAAGATTCGCACAGTTTGCTGTGCGGGTATGGAATGCCGAGTACTCTTTTGCCAGTCCTGAGATTACTGCGATTGAGGGAATTAATAGATTAAAGGAGTTCTTCCGCAGCATAGGGCTGCCTGTCAGCTTGAAGGAATTAAGTATACCCGACGATAGGTTGGCTGAAATGGCCGCAAAATGCAAAAATTTTGACACTACCGCGGATACTATTGGGAATTTCGTAAAACTAAATCACCAGGATATACTGCACATACTCAAATCAGCTCTATAGAAGGAATGGAATATGCATGGATCCGTGTAGCCGCGTAGATCCTTCCGTTCCGCAGCGCTATCGCTTCCAATTTGGCGAAGATCACGTCAAGGGATAGTCGCAATACTGTTCTTATCGTTACAAGATCTCCTTTTGCAGTGCAGCGTCATGCAGAAGCGACATCATCTCATCTACGAAGCCACTCGACCCCAGTAAGAGACCACCTTCAGATCTTGTCCTGTGCCTCTCCGCCGCGTCCCTCTCGCACATATTGCTCAGTTGATCACTCCATGTGCTCAGGAGAATCTGATTCAGGTCTATCAATGAGCGAAAGGCAGGCGGTGAAATTTGGAGAAATGGAGAGGCTTGTTGGACAGCCTGAGAAGATTTGTCACACGAAAATAATGTAACGACCAGAAGGTTGTAGCTGTCATAAGATTCGAGGAGCAGAAAGAAAAGAGGGCAAAGGTTAGAGAGAGTGCCGAGGGCGGAAAAAGAGAAGGTGCTCGGTGCCCATCTTATCATTTACCATTAACTATCTACAAGGAAAGATCAAAATTACCTGCTTGCGCGCGCAACGCGTGTGTAGGTATACACCTATCTGTACGTGTCTGCACGCAGACTGGTAAGCCTGCGGAGGCAGGCACACAGAGAAAGGCCACGCCTTCGGATCTTATTGATAGAAGAGGTGATCGATTAACTGCTTGCAATCTTAGTCTTTACGTCAGTGACGAGACCGGGTCTAAAGTTAATGTTAATAATCTGCGTTTTTTAGTGTCCAAAACCGCTAATCTTCGTGTTTTTGTGGTGAATTCTTTTAGCAATTCAACATAAAATGAAGGTAACGATCTTGTTGCTAATCACCGATAGGCTCGATGAGAAACAGCACTTGGCCATACTCAACGGGTGCTGCATTATCGACAACGATTTTGACGATCCGGCATTGTTTTTCGGCCTGGATTTCGTTCTTCAACTTCATCGCTTCGACGATACAGACTGTCTTCCCAGCTGCAACAATATCTCCTTGCTCGACAAACGGCGGCTGATCAGGCGCCGGCCGGCGATAGAAAATACCGACAAGTGGCGCAGTGATCTCTTCATAATCAGTAGATCTTTCTGTTTCGATCGTTTCAGTCTGCTCTACTGGCATCTCTACAGGCGCTGCTTTACTCGTTATTGGAGACGAACTGGTAGCTCCACCACGGCGTATTTTGATCTTTGTCCCTTCATGTTCCCACTCAAGTTCGGTAATATTGCTTTTGGCAGTGATTTCAATCAACTCTCGAATCATCTTAGTTGCGCTAGAATTCATTGATGGTGAGTCTTTAATCTCGTTCATTTTTTCTTCTCGCTCTCCCTGCTTGATAGATGGATTGTGACGTACTTCAAAGAAGTGACGCGCAATCTCCGGAAAGATAGCATAAGATATTATATCTTCTTCTTTGTCGATTAACTCTGATGGTAATTCCTTTCGTGCGCGTTCCATGACTGGTTCCAATAGCTCAGCCGGACGAATTGTTATCACTTCATCATCACCGATGATCTTCTCTTTTATCTCATCGTCGATCGGTCCAGGTGAGCGCCCATAAAGACCTTTCACATAGTCCTTCGCTTCTTGCGGAATTACCTTATACCGTTCGCCAGCTAAAACGTTAAACACAGCTTGTGCGCCCACAATCTGACTTGTTGGTGTGACAAGGGGTGGGTACCCGAACTCTGCACGCACCAGCGGAACTTCTTCTAATACTTCGGCGAGGCGGTCTGCTGCTCCTTGTTCTTTTAATTGGCGGCTCAAATTGGACGTCATCCCACCGGGAATTTGATGAGCAATCACTGTGCGATCGATTGCCGCATCACGTAGCATTCCCCATTTGATGACAAGATTTTCCAGATAGTAAGAGATTTCTTCAATTAAACTGCGATCAAAACAAGGGTCATAGTCTGTCCCCTCAAGTGCAGCAATGAGTGTCTCTACAGCGGGCTGTGATGTATAACCGGCAAGTGGTGCGTGTGCACAGTCAATGATATCGACTCCCGCTTCTATTGCTTTTAAATAGGCAGCTACCGCCATTCCGCTTGAAGCATGACAATGTAGATGAACAGGAATGGAAAATTCGGCTTTCACCGCGGTGACAAGCTCATAAGCGACAGTAGGCGAGAGTATTCCTGCCATATCTTTAATGCAGATCGAATCAATTCCTTCAGCTACTTGCTCGCGAACGGAATTCAGGTACATGTCGATGGTATGAACCGGACTGATTGTATAGCAGATTACCCCTTGAGCATGCTTGCCAGCTTCTTTGACCAAGCGGATTGCGGCTGCTAAATTGCGGATATCATTGAGAGCGTCAAAGATGCGGAAAACATCGATTCCTCCTTTTGCCGCCCGTTCGATAAATGCTTGTAATAGGTCATCAGGATAATTACGGTACCCAACAATATTCTGACCGCGCAATAACATCTGCAATTGCGTGTTCTCTGTTCGTTTACGTAGTTCGTACAATCTCTCCCAAGGGTCTTCATTTAAAAACCGCAATGCAACGTCAAACGTGGCTCCACCCCAGGTTTCCAGTGACCAATAACCGACCCTGTCAAGCTGTTTGATGATGGGAAGCATCTCAGCTGTCCTCATTCGGGTCGCCCATAATGACTGGTGGCCATCACGTAGCGTTGTATCCATGATTCTGATCTGGTTCGCAGTACTCATTTCACCTCTTCCTGATTCGACACTTCGTCATTTGACCAGAGGTCAAAGTAAAAAATTATCTGTTGGTATCTCCACTATCGTTAACTACCACCGGTTTTAAGCGAAGATTTACTGCTCCTCAGACCGAACTTATTCTCTGAAGAATAGAGACTCCATCTCCACGGCCTTGGCATTCCGTAGTCCATGCGGTAGGTCTCTTGCCAGTGTAATGATCCAACTACCGGTTCTCTTCTTAGAGAAGATAACCGTTCTTCATGCGCATCACTCCGTAATTATTATAACAAAAAGAATGCTAATAGCGCAAGGATCACCCCGTCTCATTCATAGCTGTCTACGAGAGGTCTTGCTAAGCAGTAATTTGCTGCTTAATTTCCACTGCTATCTCGCTTGCCGATCGTCCTGTCACATCTATCCACTGCGATGCTTCGCGGTGAAACCAGACCAATTGTCGCCGGGCAAGGCGGATTGTATTACGCTTGATCGCAGAGATTGCATCAGCAAAAGAAATTTCCCCTTCAATGTAAGCGAACAATTCTTCATAACCGATTGTTCGATAGGTTTGCATGTGGGGCATAATTCCTCTTTCTTTGAGCAATATCGTCTCAGCAAGCAGCCCTTGATCAAGCATGCGATCGACTCGCTCACTGAGCCGTCGTCGATGTAATTCTTTTTCCATTGTCAGCCCAATTGTATAAAAATTGTACGGTAGCGGCGATGCCTCCTGCTGTAATTCACTGATCGGTCTTCCGGTCAGCTGATGCACCTCTAACGCTCGCGTTATGCGATGGCGGTCGTGTGGGTGAATCCGCGCCGCAGCAATCGGATCAACTTCTTTTAGCTGAATGTAGAGATCGGTCAGCGAGCGATTACTTAGCCGTTGCCGAAACGCTGTGTCGGTAGATGGTCCGTGAAAAATCCCCCGTAGAATTGCGCGTAAATATAAAGTTCCCCCTCCAACGATGATCGGTACTCTTCTGCGACTTTTAATCTTATTGATCAATTTAGTTACATCACAGCAAAAGTGCATCGCATCATAGGGCTGATCAAACTCAATAATGTCGATTAAATGATGTGGAACTCGTCTTACCAAATCCAACGATGGTTTGTCAGTACCAATATCAAGTCCACGAAAGAAAGAACGTGAATCAGCAGAAATCACCTCTCCGTCTACCAACTCTGCCAGCGCTACACTGATTTCACTCTTGCCAACACCAGTGGGACCGCAAATCACCACTACCTGCTCCATTCTTACTCCTCACGCGCCAGCCAATCACGGAATTGCTGGAGATCTTCGTTGCGAGCAGGATGCTTAAGTTTCTCAATCGCGCTAATCTCGATTTGACGTACTCGTTCACGCGTTAGGTTGAATACATTGGATACGTCTTTGAGCGTTCGCGGATGACCGTCTTCTAAACCGTAACGGAGCTTGAGGATCATCTTCTCGCGTTCATCCAGATGGTCGAGAGCGCGGTCGAGTCTCTCAGTCAAGAAGAGACGAAATGTCTCTTTTGTCGGAGAAAGCGAGGATTCATCAGCGACCAAATCACTGATCGTCTCGTCACCGTCGGTGCTGAGTGGACGTTCCAACGATGTCGTATACTCAAATACTGTCTCCACTTTCTTTATTTTCATAATCGACATCTCTGTCAATTGTGAGAGTATCTCCAACGAAGGAGGACTCCCATGTTCTTGCATATACTCCTGTTTAATGCGCTTGAGCTCGCGTGCTGTTTCAATCATCTGCGAGGGAACGCGGATCGTGCGTGAATACTCAGCGATTGCCCGTGTTATCGCTTGCCTGATCCACCATGTAGCATAGGTAGAAAACTTAAATCCCAATGTGTGATCGAATTTCTCTACTGCTTTCATCAACCCCAAATTTCCTTCCTGAATCAGGTCGAGGAATGAAAGCCCGCGATTACGATATCGTTTCACAATATGCACAACGAGACGCAAATTAGAAGTAATCAGCGTGTTCCACGCTGTTTCGCTTTCCATGACAAGACCTTGCAGAACCTTCACCTCGTTTTGCGATAAAACGACCCCGCAATTCTTTTTGGCTTCGCTTAAACTCTGTTCTGCTTCTTTGCCTCGTGCTATTGCCTGCGCCAATCGCCATTCATCTTCTTTAGTCAGAAGTGGCATTCTGCTGATCTCTGCTAAGTAACTTTTAATCGCATTGGGACGCCCAGATGAAATTATCACTTTATCCTGCGTCAATCGAAGCGAATTGATTGCCTTCTTTGTCATGGAGAGATCCGCTTCTCTCTTTGTCTCTGCTGTGGTCGAGCCGGCGCTTTCAGGTGCTAAGTTAGTGTCAATATTATTCTCTCCTTTCAGCTTCTGCGCTCCTTTCTTCCCCTTATCACTGATCATCCCCCCTCCTCTGCTAAGTTGTAACATTCGGCTAACAGAATCGACCATCATATATCTTCACTTAAATCACCAGCAGCTATAATTACAAACTATTATCGCTCTTTATACCTTGTTCTCTCTTTGATCAACGAGTAATATTCCCGCTGCAAAGATACTAACCCTGTATTCTCTCCTCTCTTCTCTTGTGCGGTGATTATTTCTTTTAATTCCATCAGTCGCGCTTCAATCACTGGCAGATGGAACAACTCCACCACAGCGTCTGAGAGTGCTTTATCAACGTCATCATACTCAATAGTCGTAAGGGCTAAATGACTGGCGATACGCGTTGATTCTTCATCCAGTTGCAGAAGAAGAGTTGTCAGATTCAATTGGCGATCAATCTCCGCAGCGGTAATGTACTCTGTTATAAGTTGGTGATAGCGAGAAGAGAAATTCTTTGGCCCGATGAGGCAATGAGAATTATCTTCTTGCTGTGGCGCTAATTCAATTACTCTATTCTGTATTTTCTCCCAAGTGATATGCCCTTGCAACAGCAATGCGATAAGAATCTCTTGCGGACCCCACTCACGTTCTTTCTTCTCTTCAACTTTTGCTGGTCTGTGTCTGATCCTTCCTGCCAGATCCGCACGTAATACATCACGCGGCATGTGTAACAGGTCAGCCAGAGAAGAGGTAATCTCTTCGCGTAGGGGCAATGAGTCTATCCCGCTATAAAACGGGCGTACTTCTTCCAATGCCCTCTCTTTCCCTTCGACAGTGGATAAATCAAACTGGGCACCGATTGCTTGCACGTAGAATAGATGGAATGGTAATGCACGATTCATGACTGTTTGAAACTGTTCTCGTCCGTTGCTGGAGATAAAAGTATCTGGGTCTTCTCCTGGAAGAAAAGATGCAATACGTACTTTCAACCCGCGATTGCGCAATATCTGCATCCCACGTAAACTGGCCGCACTTCCCGCTGCATCTTGATCATAAGCAATGATTACAGTATCAGTAAACCGAGCTATAAGGTCAGCTTGACTCTGAGTAAGTGCTGTCCCCATTGACCCTACAGCAGTATCTATTCCCTGAAGATGGAGCGAAATTACATCAGTATGTCCTTCTACAAGAATTAATGGTTCAGTCTTTGTCAACTTCTTCCGCGCCCATACAAGACCATACAAATGTTGCCCTTTATCGAACAAAGCTGTCGTTGGCGTATTGATGTACTTTGGTTCGGCGTCATTATCTGCCAAAACACGACCAGCAAAACCGACCGTTTTTCCATCTACATCATGAATCGGAAAAATCAAACGATGCCGAAAGCGATCATAAGTATGTCCATCTTTCGTTTGCACGATAAGGCCAAGTGCGAGAAGAGTTTTTAATGAATAACGTGCTGTTAATTTTGACTTAAGTGAATCCCAGCCTGGTAATGCATACCCGATGGAAAATTGTTGCCAGCTCTCTTGTTGATAACCCCGCTTGAGCAAATACTGTCGCGCTTCCTGACCAGCAGGAGAAAGAAGATTAGCAGTGAAAAACTGCTCTACTGCTTGATTTGCCTCCAGAAGTTTCCCTCTCTCGCCCGTAGGAGGAGCAGATAATCTTATTCCTGCTTCCTGTGCCAGTCTGGTCAATGCATCAGAGAAACTGATCCGTTCAATCTTCATTAGAAAAGCAAAGATATCACCGCCCTCACCACAACCGAAACAATGCCATAATCCTTTTTGCGGGCTAACAACGAACGAAGGTCTCTTATCTTGATGGAATGGGCAGCGGCCTTTATACCCCTCACCACTCTCGGTCAACGAGAGATAACGCGACATAAAGCTGATAATATCGACCTTATCTTTGACTAATTGAACGTCAACCTTTCCCATTGACCACCTTGAGCACTATTGACAGCGATTTACCTACTTGAAAGTTACTTGCATCTATCTTTTAATTCTGTATATAGCAACTCTTTATCTTCCTTGCATTATAGCTTAATAACAGATTAGTTCAACATGAAACAATCGGTCCCTCGTGATCCAGGTAGGATAGCTACTTAATAGACAACAACGTGGAACAAAGAAAGAAGGGACTGTATACTATAATCAATAGTGAAAAGAAAGGTAACTACTCAGGGGGTCAGAAGTCAGGAGCCAGAATCCAGAAGAAAACAGTACA
>CAZORT010000016.1:0-12707 GCA_964582575.1 uncultured Thermotogae bacterium | reverse complement strand
AGTCGCATCAACACGCTGCTAAGCCTACCTGCTTTCTGGATTTATAAAGATGGCAAGGTGCTCTCTACTTTATTCGGTGAAACAGTTACGGCTGAAGCGATCGAAGAACAGTTAAAGAAAGTCGTTGCGGAATACCCCCGTAAATCCTGTGGAGGTGCATAGCGAATGGAACTGGTACTTGGAAACATTACCATCAATAATATTGATTTCAGTGCACAGACAGAAATAAAAGATGGAACTCTCTACATCAACCGCGCTGAGCTCATTGCGCATGTCGCAGTCGATAAGAGGCTGGCCTCAGTTGAAGTTCAACTTGCCCGGCCTGGCGAATCAGTACGGATCATTCCGGTTAAAGATGTTATCGAACCACGTGTAAAGGTTGATGGCTCCGGTGATATCTTCCCTGGTCTTCTCAGTGGAGTTACACAAGTCGGTACAGGGCGAACACATGTGCTCAACGGCGCTGCTGTGGTGACATGCGGACGAATCGTTGGGTTTCAGGAAGGATTGATCGATATGAGCGGTCCGGCAGCAGGCTACTCTCCGTTCTCCCAATTGAACAATATTGTACTTATTTTAGAACCTAAAGAAGGAATAACACGACATGACCATGAAGAGGCGCTGCGGTTTGCCGGATTGCGGGCTGCCGCCTATCTTGGACAGGCAGGAAAAGAGATCACTCCTGACAAGACTACGGTCTATTCTCTTACTCCGATTACTACCCCTACGAACCAGCTTCCAAAAGTGGTCTATGTAAAGATGCTGCTTTCCGAAGGACTGCTTCATGACACCTATCTCTACGGCGTCGATGTTAAGCAGATCCTGCCTACGTTTATCCACCCAAATGAGGGAATGGACGGAGCAATTGTAAGTGGAAACTGTGTTTCCGCATGTGATAAACATACCACTTACCATCATCAGAATGACCCGGTGGTCGAAGATCTGTATCGCCGAAATGGAAAAGACCTGAACTTTGTCGGAATGATAATTTCCAATGTCAATGTCCGTCTTGCTGATAAAGAGCGTTCTGCTGAATACGCGGCAAAACTGGTCAACCTTCTTGGCGTTGATGGCGCAGTGATTACGGAAGAAGGGTTTGGTAACCCTGATACTGACTTAATGATGCTCTGCCGGAAAATTGAACAACGAGGAGTAAAGACTGTATTGATTACCGACGAATATGCCGGCAGTGATGGGCTTTCGCAATCTCTCGCCGATGGAACACCAGAAGCGACAGCAGTGGTCAGCGTGGGCAATGCCAATATGATGCTGGAGTTACCACCAATGGAACGTGTTATCGGTCATTTAGAGCCGGTAGAAGTGATCGCTGGTGGGTTTTCCGGTGGACTGAAGCCAGATGGCAGCGTCGCAGTAGAATTGCAAGTAGTGATGGGAGCAACTTGCCAGCTTGGATTTAGCACGTTGGCTGCTCGTGCACGCTAAAGAGGAGGATAAGATGAAAAAGATTCGTGTCGTACATTATATTAACCAGTTTTTTGCTCAGATCGGTGCTGAAGATATGGCACATGTACCGCCGGCAAGCAAGGAAGGAGTGATAGGACCGGGTATATTGCTGCAAAAAATACTCGGTAAAAATGCGGAAGTCGTTGGCACCGTCTATTGTGGTGATAATTACTATGCGGAAAAGAGCGAGGCTGCCAGTAAAGAGATCGTCGACCTGGTAGCTAAATACCAACCGGATATCTTAATCGCTGGACCAGCATTCAATGCTGGCCGATATGGAATCGCGTGCAGCAGTGCTTGTCAGGCAGTCGCTAAGGGACTTTCTATTCCGGTCATAACTGGAATGTTCAAAGAGAACCCCGGTGTTGAGATGGGACGCGGTATATATATTGTCGAGACAGCAAATTCTGCTGCGAAAATGAAAGATGCACTGACAGCTATAACGCAATTGGCGCTTAAATTAGTCAACGATGAAGAGATCGGTACACCAGCAGAAGAGGGATATTTTCCACGTGGAATACGCCAGAATTACTTTGCTGAAAAGATCGGCGCGGTACGTGCTGTTGATATGTTGCTGCGCAAACTGGCGGGAGAATCATATGAAACGGAATATCCACTTCCTTCTTTCGATCGCGTAACGCCAAGCTCGCCAATAATTAATCTAAAAGATCAGAAGATTGCTGTCGTAACTTCAGGCGGCATTGTTCCCAAAGGAAACCCGGATCGGATTGAGTCATCGAGCGCCTCCAAATTCGGTGAGTACTCACTCGCCGGACTGGATAAGTTGACCAAGACCAGTCATGAGACGGCGCATGGCGGTTATGATCCAGTCTATGCCAATGAAGATCCTAATCGTGTTCTTCCTGTTGATGTACTAAGAGAGTTAGAACAAGAAGGAGTAATCGGCAAGTTGCATGAGCTGTACTACGCAACTGTAGGAAACGGAACGTCTGTTGCCAATGCGAAGAGATTTGGCGTCGAGATCGCCAAACGACTGAAAGGAGCGGCCGTATCAGCGGTGATTCTCACCTCTACTTGAGGAACTTGTACGCGTTGCGGTGCAACGATGGCTAAAGAGATTGATCGTGCCGGTTTACCGGTAGTCCATATGTGTACAATCGTCCCTATTTCATTGACAGTCGGGGCAAATCGCATCGTCCCAACAATTGCGATTCCGCATCCATTAGGCAATCCTGACCTGTCGTCTGAACAAGAAAAAGAGTTACGGATGATGTTGGTGAAGAGCGCACTTACGGCATTGCAGACCAATATCACCAAGCAAACAGTATTTAAGGAGGAGCAAGAGTGACTGGCACTAAAGTAGTAATCAAGAAGGCAACTTATATCCTTGCGCACGTACCTGACTTGGTCCGCTACGGTTCTAAGCCGGAACGTGAGATCGCTGCCGGACGGACAGAGCTTTCCGAGTTAGAGAAATATCTGCGCAGTTTTGATGATGCAGTCGCTTACCCGCCGAATCAGGTCTTTATCGGCAATATATCACCTGATGAGTACGTCGACCTACCAGAACCGTGGCATAAGAATCTTCTCCGTGATCAATCACGCTATGGCCCATTCGGTGAAATCATGCCCCAAGATGAGCTATATGGGATTATGAAGATCTGGGATAAGTTTAATTTAATCGACCTTTCACCTTCATTCACCTCTATTCTTAATGAGCGGCTAACTTCGCATCCATTAATCACTGCCGCCGATCGAGAACGATTAGGGAAAGGAACGCCGCAAGAGAAGATCGAAGAGAAAATAAAGAACGAAGAATCACTCCCCCTGTTTCACGATGGGGAGTTAGTTGGATGCGTTAACCGGGCGCATGAGCATGATTCAACGCTCACTGCGCATGTAATGCTTGAGAACTTGCTCACCAAAGTGACGGGAATACTCGTTACCCGGCACCTGATAAGTGACGCCTCAATAAAACCGGAGAAGATTGATTACCTGCTAAGTTGTTCCGAAGAGGCAGTCGGTGATCGCTACAATCGCGGTGGCGGTAATATGGCCAAAGCGATTGGTGAAGAAGCCTACTGCATAAACGCCAGTGGATGTGATGTAAAGTCATTCTGTGCCGGCACAGTGTTGGCGATTATCCATGGCTCTGCGCTCATCTCCGCCGGCCTGTTCAACGAAGTTATCGTTGTCGGAGGCGGATCGTTCAGTAAAATCGGAATGAAGTTCCAAGGCCATATGAAGCATGAGATGCCGATTCTGGAAGATGTGTTAGGCGGAATTGCTGTTTTACTGAGTAAAGATGATGGCATCAGTCCAGTCGTCAACCTAAAGAGCACGGGCAAGCATGACATCAGCGCCGGAGCAACAGCGCAAGCTATTTATGATGTGCTTCTTGTCAATCCCCTGCAAAAGTTGGGAATGAAGATGACAGATGTCGACAAATATGCAGTAGAACTGCATAACCCAGAAGTAACGCTGCCGATGGGCAGTGGGAATGTACCTCTCACTAACTACAAGACGATCGCGGCAATGGCTGCGATGCGCGGTGAGATCAATCGTGAAGAACTACCAGAATTCATCAAATCACGAGGAATACCTGGCTTCTCTCCCACGCAAGGACATATCGCATCTGCAGTTCCATACTTAGGGCACGCACTCAAACTGATCAACGATAAAAAGATCAGCAATACCCTCTTTGCTGCCAAAGGGAGTCTCTTCTTGGGAAGGATGACTAATTTGGCTGATGGCGTCTCGTTCTTACTGGAAAAGAATTCCGGCAACGAATCAGCGAAGAAAAAGAGAGCAGTCTAATCACTGATAAACTGATAAATAGAAAAATCTTTTACAACGGAGGTGGAAAATGCTAAACGGCGTGAAAGTTATCGCCTATGGCGAACGTGATGGAATTCAAGGCCCATCTATAGCTACATGTTTAGAAGCAGCAGGAGCTGATATTATCTATCAGGTCACTGAGTGTTTCGTTTGAACAGCGGCAGGCGCAATGGACCAGGAATACCAAGCCACGGTAAAGAGACTTGTTGAAGAGCACGGGGCCGACAATCTACTGATGATAATCGGTACTCCTGATATTGAAGGAGCTGAACTCGTTGCAGAGACAGTTACCGAAGGCGACCCAAGCTACGCAGGTCCATTAGCCGGAGTCTCGTTGGGACTCCCCGTCTATCACGTTCTTGAACCGGCGATCAGAGCAGAGATCCCTGAAGATCTCTATAACGAGCACCTGGAAATGATGGCAATGGTCATCGATCCTCAGGAGCTGGAAACTGCTCTTGCTAAATATCGCAAGAAGAGCTGAAGTTTATGTGTACTAAAGATCGATTACGCCGCACAATCCCGGCAGTGAATGAACTGCTTGACCATTGCTTAATTCGATCATTAATAGAAACAGGCGTGGCACGTGAGATCGTGCTGCGCCTGATTCGCTCCACGTTAGGAAAATTACGTGCCTTACCTGATGACGAGCTGGAGAGAAGCAATCTTTCACTTGATCATCTTGCACAACTGATCGTCGCACAGCTTGAAGAACGATCACTGCAGCGAGTAATCAACGGCACAGGAATCATTCTTCATACAGGACTAGGCCGGGCGCCGCTCTCGGTTAATGCAATACAAAAGATGGAAGAGCTCTCTGGTTACTGCTCGCTGGAGATCGATCGTCGAAGCGGAAAACGAGGATCGCGCGATCTCCATGTTGCAGGACTGCTCGTGGCGCTGACCGGAGCAGAAGCAGGGTTAGTCGTCAACAATAATGCAGCAGCGCTGCTGCTGATCCTCAACACATTTGGGCAAGATCGTGAAGTGATCGTCTCCCGTGGCCAGTTGGTAGAGATCGGCGGATCATTCCGTTTGCCGGATGTGATGCGTGCCAGCGGCGCTAAACTTGTCGAAGTAGGGACAACGAATTGCACCTACAACAGCGATTACGAGCAGGCGATAACATCCGAAACATCAATCCTGCTAAGAGTTCATACGAGTAACTTTAAGCTGACCGGGTTTGTCGCTGAAGCCTCGCTCGCTGAATTAGTCAATCTGGCGGCAGCGCACAAACTGTTGGTCGTCGACGATCTCGGCAGTGGCGCACTCTTTGACTTGACAAAATATGATTTAGGAAGTGAGCCGACAGTACAGACGAGCATCGCTGCCGGCGCTGATCTTGTTACATTCAGTGCCGACAAGTTGGTCGGCGGGCCGCAAGGAGGGATCATCGTCGGCAAACGCGCCCTGATCGCTAAATTGAAACAGAATCCATTGATGCGGGCGTTACGGATTGACAAACTCCGCCTCGCTGCTCTGCAAGCGACATTGCGCAGCTATCTGAACGGTCGGCTGACTGAATTGCCGGTCTGGCAGATGGCATTGCGCCCATTATCCGAGGTAAAACAAGCGGCAGAAGATCTTACAGCCGCGTTAGAAATAAAATTAAAAGAAAATGCAAATATCGAAATACAGGTCGATACATCCCAGTTGGGCGGTGGCTCCTTGCCCGGAGAGGAAATACCGACAGTAGTAGTAGCGATTAGTTTCCTTCACGCTAACGTTGAAGAGATTGCAGCGCAATTGCGAATGGGCGATCCAGCAATCTTTACCCGCATCAAGGGCGGCAAACTATTGATCGATCTGCGCACTCTCCGCCCCGAGGATCATTACGTAATCGTTGAACGATTGCGCACTTTAGCCAATCAATCCTCTTAGTGATCAGCTGATCATCAATCTAACATGAATATTATTATCGCAACGGCTGGACATGTTGACCACGGCAAAACAACACTGATCGGCGCGCTCACCGGAATTGACACCGATCGACTGAAAGAAGAGAAAGAACGCGAGATGTCGATCGACCTCGGATTCGCCTTTCTCAACTTACCGAACGGCAATTGCGCAGAGATTATCGACGTACCGGGCCATGAGCATTTTTTGAAAAATATGCTTGCTGGGATAGGCGCAATCGATCTCGTGCTGTTTGTGATCGCTGCTGATGAAGGAGTGATGGCACAGACACGGGAACATCTGCGGATCATCGATCTATTAGAGATATCACACGGAATTATCGTTATCTCCAAAACCGATCTGGTCGATAAAGAAGAGCTCGAACTCGTCTCCGCTGAGATCGATGAAGAGCTGGCCGATACTTCTCTCGCCACTGCCCCGCGGCAAGCAGTCTCCGCCCGTAGTGGGGCAGGGATAGAAGAGCTGAAAGATCAAATTGCGCAGATGACGAGCAACATTCCTCCCAAGCGGATCGATCTTCCTCCCTTCTTGCCGATCGATCGCGTCTTTACGATCGCTGGCTTCGGTACTGTTATTACTGGCACTCTGCTCAGCGGCAAACTGCTAGTCGGTGATAAAGTGGAGATCCTCCCACAACAAACTGTGGCGCGGATACGGCGGATTGAGACGCACTCCCAGTCGAGCGAATCCGTCGCAGCAGGAGCACGGGCAGGCATAACACTGACAAAAGTCAAAGTAGCGGACCTGAAGAGAGGAAATATCCTCACCATACCAGGGCATCTTGCGCCATCCCACCTTCTTGATGGACGTCTCCGCGTATCTTCACTCGGCAATACGCGTACGATTAAGAACCGGATGCGGATCCGTCTTCACCTGGGAACCGATGAGCTGATCGGGCGCGTTATCCTACTCGATCAAGAGAAACTTACTTCAAACACTGAAGGCTTGGTGCAGTTCAAACTGGAACAACCCTTTGCCGCTCGCACTGGAGATCGATTCATCGTACGCTGCTATTCCCCGCCGCAAGTACTCGGAGGCGGCATAGTGCTCAACCCGCAGCCTCTTCCTCACAAGAGGTTCGATAAAAAAGTTATCACCGAGCTTAACCTCTATGAAGAACAATCACCCCGCCATTTGGTAGAAGAACTCCTGCTTCGTAGTTCCGTGGCTTATTCATTACATGAATTAGCACAACAAGCGACACTCTCTATCACAGAACTTACAGAAATTCTAATGACAATTGAAACGATTCCGATCAGTTATGATAAGGTTTTTCATCGCTACCAGATGGAGCGACTTAAAGAGAATATCCTAACTACTGTGGGGGATTACCATGCTAAAACACCGACACGGATGTATATGGATCTAAATACGCTCAAAACTCAAATAAAAGTAGAAGAACCACTATTTGAGTACGCGATCGTCGAACTGACAGATGAAAAAAGACTCCATTGTACCAATGTGCGGGTTGCTCTGCCCAATCATCAGCCATCCTTTACTCCCCAGCAAGCAGCAGTACGTGATACGCTTGATCATCTGTACAACAGTAGAATGTTTCAGCCACCAGTTGACTTAGATGAAGTAATGGAAATTATCAAAGCCGGAAAAGATATAGTTGAGATGATGCTCTCCTCGCTCGTAGAAAGTGAAAGACTGATCAAACTCCCCGAAGGAGTTATTCTCCATTGCCAAGCAGTACGTAAAGCCGCGCAAGTACTCGCTGCCCATCGATCAGAGACGATTACAGTCAGTGAATTCCGCGATGCAATCGGTGCTACCCGTAAATATGCCCTTCCGCTGCTACAATATTTTGATAATCAAGGGATCACACATCGCGTGCACGATAACCGAATCATCAAGCGCGACAAAATTAGGCTCTATTCATGTTAGCTGTTAGTCATCGAGTAAGACGATCCGACCGCAGGCACTTTTATCTTGGTCTTCCTCGGCGCGGGTTGCGTAAGCAAGGCCGGAGTGCCGGTATGCTTGTTTCTGAGGATGCCGTGCTGGAATTGGAGATCAAGTAATAGGTAGGGCAGAGCCACGCAAATCGATCCACCGTCCTGTCCACAAGAACCTCCAGAAATACGTGCCGCTCCTCGTCATCGACATAAATATCCTCTCTTGCATTTTGATGCGGCTAATTAAGACGAGAGGAGATATGTTCATATGATTTTCTCACTGTCCTAAACTGTTAGCGAGGGCAATTTTGCTTAACGGTTCAAGTATAAAAGAAAACCAGCACTAATTTTCTCCATATTTCTCAGCACACATTAGTGCTGGGTTTGGGTGAATGCTGTAAGAGACGAACCTTTTATCTACTTGTGCTGTGCGACAGCACGCAGGCAGATGCTGTGTTAAGCGAAGCTAATCAAATTTTCTGTTCAGCAGACCTTGGTAACACCTATGTTGGGCGGTGGATAGCACTCAGAACAATGCGAATTAGAAAACCCATTAACACTGAATAGGTAAAATTCACTAAGGTTCCGCCCAAATAGTAGTTAGGATCTCTCTTAATATCTTCGCTCCTGACGATAGACTTGGCAGTAAATATTAGAGCCAACCCTGTAAAAGCATTAGCCAGGATTAAAGTGATGGTCAGAAGGTTTTCACACTTGCCAATGATTACCCCTATGTCATAATTAGTTCTGGAGACTCGCTTCTCAGAATCTACGCTTGAGACTTTCTCTCTGGGACCACCAATAAAATGACGAACAATCAGGCCACTTGTAGCAATAGTGATAACATAGCCCATCACGATAATTACACATTGCAAGATATCTATATCGGATATAATATTAATCTTCGCTACCTTTCTTTTTAACAAGTTGTGTGACTTGTTTTAGCACATACAAGCTATTCTACTTGTCAGAACCATACTTCTCTATAGATTCATTGATCATATCCTCAGCTCGTTTCAGTTCCTTCCAATGAGCCTGCCGAAGTGCGTCAGATATTGCTTGCTGAGTTATGCCAAGTTCCTTTGCCGCTGCTTTCTGACTGCCACATTTTTTATAGAGCTGCACCACGCGGTGCTGATGGTTGCTCCAACTACTACGTAGAATATGAAGCAGATTTGCTAGTTCGTTTAGCCACGGGTCGAACTCTGCAAATCGAAACCCTAAATTAAAACAATAGTAAAGATTCTCCTTCTTAGCCCGTTGGATCATATCAACTGCCGTGTGAAATGCAGGGCCATCCATCCTACTTGCATCCTTGGAGTTGATGGCAATGTCCAAAGTACCCCGCACAACAGCAAAACGGAATAGGTGAGGATATACTTCCTCGTTTAGGAATGTACAAATTCGATAACTCATATTGGATCGCTTGAGCACGCCGGATAGTTCATCTATTCCCCGCGTTAGAATAAGAGGAGCAGAGAATTCCTCCCGGAATTCTCTGGAAAGGTAATCAATCCCCAAACGAACTTTATGAGATAGCTGTCGTCGATCAGAGCTATCCCGAGAGCGGACCAAATCGCCAACGATTACCGTAAAGATTTTTGATTCCATTTCCATAATACAAGTATACCAGCTTGTATTAAAAAATACAAGCGTTTTTGTTTGTATTATTGGTTTGCATTATCCCTTTTTGAATCTAAAATTGTTCCATCATAAATCTAACATGGCCAGTTTCGCCGAACGGTTTACGGATAAAAGAAGCCCAGCACCTATTTCCCATGGTAAATGAGAATCGCCTCATATCAAGCTCGCTTATGGTTCAAACCCTCAACCAACTTTGCACTTTCAAAAATAAAAATAAGTGCTAGGTTTGAGGAGATTTTTGATTTTCCTTTTATCCGCTGTTAGGCGAAGGGTTAGCTTTCTTATTTCGAACTTTCGTTAATTAGCTTATTTACAAACAATCTTTTGAGATTGCTTAGCATCACTATCCTTCTCTCTTACTTCATACATTCAACACAATTTTTAGCGCTCATTCCCCTCTCCCTTTGTTTTAAGATAAAGTAAGGGACTTACAGGACAGAATAGAGGAGATATCTCCATTATGTATCTTAAAGTTGGCACATGACCTACTCCATATAACAAAAGTACACGCTTAATTTCGGGTGATAGTGCTTGTTTCAAATTTCGCACTATTCCAAGATTTCTCTCAAACCAATTGGAAGTTATAGTAAAAGCAGCTTTTTTATTCTCATGTTCAAGTGCAATACTAACCATCATTGCATCATTAAAGCTGATTTGGGGCTCACAATTTAACCAATAAAGATATTGAGAAATAGAAAGCTCTTTCAACTTTTGACTATCTTCCATCATCATTTTTTCAGGATCGAATGAGCCAAGACATGGTTTGTAATACATCACTTCTCTAATCATATCCTCTGTTATCCATTCTGGATACTCTGGAAAGCAATCTACTGCCAGTATTCTACCGTGATTCAGGTGTTGTGCAAGACGAAATCCAATCTGAACGACCTCACTCCGGCTCGATAAAAGTGATCGATTTTTTTCTTTACGATCAAATTTTCTTGTACCCTTAATATATTCTTGATAAACTGCATTCAGTTCGTCCTCTTTGTTGCGTGGAACTTCAACAGCAATCGTATCGGGTTTCCATCTTGCAAGATTTTCAACAAGCAACTGGATTTCATATTGCTTCTTAGGTACCAAAACATCGTCCACTTCTGTAGTGAATACGTGCCTGTTTGAACTTTCCATATGGTAAACTCCCAACACCATAACTTGAATTTGTCCTTTCATTTTCATTCATCTCCTCCAATTTCGCCTAATGTTCCGAGCATAAAAGAAGTTTTTGCAAGCAATTCCTTACGCGTCAGATTATTGAGAGACTGTTCAGCTACAATCTGCTTTAGACGCCGGTTCTCTCCTTCCAATGCCTTCAGCCGTCTCAAGTCACTGACCGTCATTCCGGCATACTTGGCCTTCCAGTTGTAGTAGGAAGTTGCGCTCATGCCGTATCTTGGGCAGAGATCGGTAATCTCGGCGCCGGCTTCTCTCTCCTTAAGTACAGCGATGTTCTGTACCTCTGTGTACCTCTTCGCGTTCATTAGCACCCTCCTTATCTCTTCTTATCATCAGGGGACTCTAAAAACAACTGGCATAGTTTTCGGGGGGAACGACAATGATCACTCAATCTCAATAGTGTAACATTGGTCAAAAAAACGTTTAGCCTCGGAAGACAGACGCGGGGTTCGGAGCAATGGCACACGCGGTGTATCACGAGGGAGGAAAAGGTAAAGCCCTGAACGGCACTCAGAGTTCATTAGGAGCATATCATAATACCATAAGAAACGGATAGTAAACCAAGGGTAGATGTTTCCTCTGATTCTATCTCAACCGTTTCTGCAGGATTATCTTATCATCACCAGGCTCATAGAAATCAGGGATGCGGGCAACTACTTCGTAGCCATGGCTAATCTGAAAGCGTCTGGTCGCCTCATATGCCGGTGTGGATGATGTCTCAATGAGAGACAGCCTCCCCTTATCCCTGATAATCTCCCTCTCGGCGGACTCCAGCAGTCTACTGCCTATGCCCTGTCCTCGTTTTTCCTGAGCGACAGCCATCCAGTAGAGGTCCCAGGTCCCTTCAGTCAATGGTGTAGGTCCATAGCAGATGTAACCTGCTACTGTTGAGCCAGCGTCAGCAACCAGGATGTGATAGCCTGAACCGAGTGGATCCATAAGGTAGCAATCAATCAGTTCCTCAGCTATTGCCACTTCAGAGCGTTTAAACTCTGGCGTATTGTGGAGTATTCTCATTATGCTGAGTTTGTCTTCGAAAGTCATACGGCGAATATTGATTTCCATTGTTTTTCCCATTAAGAGCCGATCGTACAATTTTCTCAATGGATTGAGTATAGGTCATCCCGGCTGCTTCCGCTTGGCGTGCCGCCCCGGTGCCAGGAGAGATATCAGGGTTGGGATTCACCTCAATAACATTCAGCTGTCCCTCCATGTCTATCCGCATGTCGACCCTGGCATAGCCATTACCACCGAGTAGGTTAAAAACTGCCCTTGCTGTCTCGCTAATATGTTTTTGCTCTTCGACTTCAAGGTCTGCCGGGCAGACTGTCTTGGTGCCTTGAAAGTACAGGCTATCAGGCTCCCACTTGGCGGCAAAGGTGAGGATTCTGGGCATGCCGTAAGGCAGGGAGTAGAGTATTTCAGATATGGGGAGAACGGTGCACTCAGGGTTATCAAGAACAGTTGCGCTAAACTCCCGCCCATCAATGAATTCTTCAACGAGGGCACCTCCACCATACGAACTGCTTATCTTTCTAACCTGCTTTTTTAAAGCAGCGAAATCGTTAACCACACTCTCCGATGTCAGGCCATGGCTGGCATCTTCAGAGCGAGGTTTGACTATGCATGGGTAACCTAGCCGGAACATGTGTAGTATCTGGGGATTCAGCAACTGACAGTCTGGCGTCTGTATTCCAGCCGTCTTGAGAATTATCTTTACTTTAGCCTTATCCAGGGCTAACCTCAGCATTGAGCCTGGGCAGCCGGTACAAGGTATGCCTGTTTGCGAGAGAATTTCCGGCACGA
>CAZORT010000015.1:0-12944 GCA_964582575.1 uncultured Thermotogae bacterium | reverse complement strand
TGTACTGTTTTCTTCTGGATTCTGGCTCCTGACTTCTGACCCCCTGAGTAGTTACTCAGAATTTAGCTAATGCCAATAAGTTTGAACATGTTCGTCATGTTAATACTTTGCTTGGGCTTTTTGTCCCGATAATGACAACGCCTTATGAACTAATGTATGAGGAGGGTTAAAATGCGACCAGATCCAACAATTGAAAGAATCCGTCACATAAGACATGAAATTTCAGAGCAATGTGACCATGATCCCAAAAAGCTTGTTGAGTATTACAAGGAGATATCAACAAAAGTTTTCAGAAAGACTTATCAGAAAGCCTAAAGTTGCAACGATGGCAACGCCGCCTAACAGCGGATAAAAGGGAAATCCCTGTCTGCCGACAGGCAGGAAAGATCTCCTCAAATCCCGACAAGTCGGGCCTTCTTTTATCTGCATCCCGTTAACCTCCGGTTGATTGACCTTCGGTCGAATGACCTCCGGTCGAGTCGACGGTTTGTGCGGCAAAGGTGCAAGTTAGGTCTTTCTGTCTCGTCGGGCTCAGGGACGAGCCCGACTACATCGTTTGTGGATCATTAACCTCCGGTTGATTCGATCGTTTGTGGATCAATGACCTCCGGTCGATTCGACGGTTCGTGCGTCATGCGGTCGCTTGTGGGTCAAAGGTGTAAGTTAGGTCTTTCTGTCTCGTCGGGCTCAGGGACGAGCCCGACTACATCGTTTGTGGATCAATGACCTCCGGTCGATTCGACGGTTCGTGCGTCAATCGATCGCTTGTGGAGCATGCGACGGTTTGTGCGTAATGCGACGGTTTGTGCGGCAAAGGTGTAAGTTAGGTCTTTCTGTCTCGTCGGGCTCAGGGACGAGCCCGACTACATCGTTTTATCCTAAGTACTCGCGGTCGTCTCTGACCCCGAATCGCACGGTTTGTGCGTCATGCGCCGGTTTGTGCGTCATGCGGTCGCTTGTGGGTCAAAGGTGTAAGTTAGGTATTTCTGTCTCGTCGGGCTCAGGGACGAGCCCGACTACATCGTTTCATCCTAAGTACTCGCGGTCGTCTCTGACCCCGAATCGACGGTTTGTGCGGCAATGGCGGCGCGAATCATTGTCCAGCCTTGTTTAAGTGCGGCATCAATTTTGCTGACGTCTGGTCCGCCGCCTTGAGCAAATGTACGACTGCCGCCACCACCACCGCCTAACAGAGCAGCGATCTCTCTTACTACTTTACCGGCAGCGACTGCATTGAGGTTAGCAGTCACTTTACAGAGTGCTACGGCGCGATTACCATCATCGCCGATAAGGAGGGTAGCAGCACGCGCTGCATCAGCCAATAGGATATCAGCCATCATCTTAAGCTCTTCAATACCCATATCGAGGCGTCCTACAACGAGCATCACTCCATCTATCATCTCCCCGCGGCGCAGAAAGGCCTCTTTCTTTTCGTGTAACAGTTCGTTGGTCAGGCGGTTCACTCGCGTTTGCAACTGCTCGCTCTCTTCTTTCAGACGTGATAGTCCTTGCAACGGGTCTGTTCCCAATCTCTCTCGCAATTGCGTAAGGATATTCTCTTCGCTGCGTACCCACTGTAATACTCCATCGCCAGTTACCGCACGGATACGTCGTTTTCCAGCAGCGACACTCTCTTCAGAGATGATTTTGATCAGCCCAATCTCACCACTGCGGCGAACATGTGTTCCACCGCAAAGTTCAGCACTGAAATGGCCGACCTGAATGAGACGAACAAGCTCTTTCCCTTCATACTCCTCGTCAAAGTGAGCTATTGCTCCCAACTCAAGTGCCTCGGTTAATGGCATTTCCGTTGTTTTAACTGCTATATCGTCTAAGAGAATCAAGTTAGCTATATTCTCCACTGCGGTCAGTTCTGCTGGTCTTACTGATGCAAAATGATTGAAATCAAACCGCAGATCTTCCTCCGTAACGCGCGAACCAGATTGGACTACATGCTCGCCGAGAATCTGCCGTAATGCAGCGTGCAGGAGATGGGTTGCAGTATGATTCCGTTCGATCCTGCGGCGGCGCTTGCTGTCAATCTTCAGTAGAGCCAGATCGTTAGCGGAGAATCCCCCGGCAATGACTTTCACCTGGTGGAGAAAGGTACCGGATGCATCTTGCTGCACATCAACGACTTGCCCTTGGCCATGGCGTGTCTGATTCTCAATTTCACCGGTATCGGCTATCTGTCCTCCCGATTCAGCGTAGAACGGAGTCTGGCGAAGGATGATGATCCCCTCTTCACCGGCGTTGATCGCCAAAGTGGCGGGCTGATTCTCTCTTGGGAGGGGAATGATCTGCAATATCTCACTTACTACCGTATCCGTTGTATAGCCGCAGAATAGCGAGCCATGCTGATGAAGAGGATCAACCTTTATCTTAGAGACAGATTCTTTCTTACCAGCGCGCGATCTATTTTTCTGTTTTGCCATCTCCTGTTCAAACCCAGTGTGGTCAATTTTAATCTTGGCAGCAGCAGCGATCTCTTCCGTCATCTCAATTGGAAAGCCATAGGTATCATAGAGTTCAAAGACTTGTTTGCCGGGTATTATCTTCTCGTTCTGCGCAAGCAGAGCAGAAATTATCTCTGCGAGCATCCGTTCCCCGGCAAGGAGGGTGCGGCGAAACGTTGATTCTTCACTGGTAATGATCCGTTTGGCAAGGGCAGAACGAAGTTCGATCTCCGGATAGAGAGCGCTCATCGTCTCCACCACCGGATCAACAAGATGGGGCAGTATTCCTGGTGTCAGATGAAGAGTTTCACTGGCGCGTACTGTCCGTCGGAGGAGCCGCCGCAAGACATACCCTTGTTTATCACTCGCCGGCACCACGCCAGCAGCAATGAGAAAGACGATCGCGCGTATATGATCTGCAATAAGATTACGTAGCGCAATCTGGCCTTCTTCTCGCTTCCCGGAATATGCAGTTTCGATTTGATCGATCAATGGCCGAAAAATATCAATTTCAAAATTACTGGCGACTCCCTGAAGCAGCGCTGCTGTCCGCTCCAATCCCATCCCTGTGTCGATCCCAATCTCTCTGAGGGGCAGAAGTGTTCCATCTAACTGCGCATCGTATTGGATGAATACAAGGTTCCACACTTCATTAAATCGCGCACAATTACAGCTTACACCTGCACATGTCGGTCCACATCCCTTCTTTTCGCCGAAATCATAAAAAATTTCCGTGTCCGGACCGCAGGGGCCGCTGTTACCCACCGGTCCCCACCAGTTATCTGCCTTTCCCAGCCGGATAATCTTTGCGGGTGGAATACCGATGGAGTTTTGCCAGATAGAATGGGTTTCGTCATCTTCTTCGTAAACTGATACCCACAGATTATCAGGTGAAATACCGAGTTCATGCGTGAGAAACTCCCAAGCAAGTTCAATCGCCCCTTCTTTGAAGTAATCACCAAAGGAGAAATTACCTAACATCTCAAAGAATGTGTGATGATAAGAGGTCTTCCCGACTTTTTCAATATCAGTGGCACGAAAACATTTTTGGCACGTTACTACACGGGGAAAGAGAGGTTGACGTGCTCCTTGGAATATCTCTTTGAACTGCACCATCCCTGCAGAAGTGAAGAGCAATGTAGGATCATTAGGGACAATAGAAGAACTAGGAAGAACCTTGTGTCCATGAGTAAGAAAAAAATTAAGAAAAGATTCTCTCAACTGACTGGTCTGCATTAAAATCTCCCGGGGTTAGATATATGAACCGAACAGCCAGTATTTTAGCTGAATTCTTGTTGTGGATCAATTCGATTTATCGCCAGTATTCAAACCAGAAACCTATCTTTTAGAAACTCTTCTTCATACGAGGATCGAGCGCATCTCTGAGTCCGTCTCCCAGGAGGTTGAATCCCAATACCGATAAGAGTATTGCCAGTCCGGGGACGATTGTGACGTGGGGAGCAACTCTGATGAAAACCCTTCCCCTGCTTAGCATTGTCCCCCACTCTGGCGTAGGTGCTTGGGCTCCAAGACCAAGAAAACCGAGGCCGGCCGCCCAGAGAATTGCCGTGGCGATCTGTAAAGTGGATTGCACCATGATCGGCCCAAGACAATTGGGCATGATATGCCGGAAAATGATACGCCAGTCGCTTGTGCCAAGCGCTCTGGCCGATGAAACGTAATCTTGTTCTCTGACTTGAATAACAGATGCTCGGACTAAGCGGACATAAATTGGGATAGAGACTATTCCAACGGCGATCATTACGTTGCGCAAGCCTACTCCCAGGATAGAGACCAACACGATCGCCAGCAGTATTCCTGGGAAAGCCAGCATAATATCGACGACCCTTTGGATTATTAGATCTGTTTTCCCTCCGTAATAGCCGGAGATTGCCCCAATGGGAATGCCGACAAATGCCCCGATTGCTACCGAAATCAGCCCGATGGACAGAGATATCCTTGCGCCGTAAAGGATTCGGCTCAGCATATCCCGGCCTAGCTCGTCTCGGCCCAGGGGACTCGCAAGCGAGGGTCTGTCTCGAGCATGGGCTAAAGACATAGCGATGGGATCATAAGGAGATATCCAAGGAGCCAGCGCGGCACAGAGAACAAAGATTAAGATGATGATCGACCCTGCGACAGCCATCCGGTTACACTTCAGCCGGCGAATTCCATCCCGGAATGGACTGCTCCGTTGGGATCTTCTCGAGTATACTGCATCTTGATCGACTATCATTTACCTCTCCTATTCATAACGTATCCTGGGATCGAAGAAAGAGTAAAGAATATCCACAAAAAAATTAATCAAAACAAAACTTACTGCAAATAACAAGACTGATCCCTGTACCACGGGATGGTCTCTGGCCATTATCGAGTCGACCATTAACCTTCCCACCCCAGGCCAGGCAAAGACGGTTTCAGTTAAGACTGCTCCTCCCAGCAGAATGCCTATTTGGAGCCCGATGATGGTTACCACTGGGATCAAGGCGTTCTTTAAGGCGTGTTTATAGGTAACGATCTGCTCTCTCAAACCTTTGGCTTTGGCGGTGGTGATAAAATCCTGACTTAGGACTTCAAGCATGCTTGAGCGGGTCATGCGGGCGATAAGCGCTGCAGAGGATGCTCCCAGCGTAATAGCGGGCAGAATAAGATGCCAGAAAGTCCCCCGTCCCGTTGCAGGAAGCCATCCAAGGATAACAGCGAAGAGCAGCATCAGCATCAGTCCCAGCCAAAAGACCGGTATTGAGACGCCGAACAGAGCAACGAGCATACTTACGTTATCGAAGATGGAGTTTTGTCGCGTTGCCGAGATTACTCCGGCGATGATGCCAATGACTGAGGCGATGAACATGCTGGCCATCGTTAATTCGAACGTGTTAGGGAATCTATCCCATATCTCCGCTGCTGCCGGTCTTCCAGTGCGGGTGGATGCCCCGATATCTCCTCGGAGCAGATTGCCGATGAATATGGCATACTGAATGTGTAAGGGTTCATCTAACCGGAGGTCTTTTCTGATCATTTCGATAAACTCCGGCGTAGCATGCACTCCGGCCATCGCTACTGCTGGGCAGCCAGGGATCAGACGGACCATCAAAAAGACCAGCAGAGATACTCCAACTAATACCGGGATCGTTAAAGCCAATCTCCTCAGAATATACTGATACACCTTTACTTGCCTCCATTTTACTATAAGGCAGTTCCGGACCCTTAGAAGAAGCGCAACGAGAAAGGCCCTAAAGGGTTGATCAACCTTAGGCTTTAGGGCCTCTCTGTTTAGCGCTGACCTACTTAATGGCCGTTAGGATATCCGTATTTTTACGGTCTCCTTTCAATCCATGCATCCCAGGCCTGAACTCTCTCAGTTGGGTGAAGCACGAGTCCGCGGACACTAACACATTGAGCGTTGATCTGCACCTCGTCGTAGAGGAATGCCCAAGGAGCATCGCGCCAGATTAGCGTTATGATCTCTGCATACAACTCCTTACGCCTCTCGAGATCGGCAGTTACCCTCGCCTCGTCCAACAGCGCATCTAACTGCGGGTTCTTATAAAATGAGATATGCCAACCGACAGGGGGCCATTGGCTAGAGTGGAATAAGGGGAAGAGGCCATAATCTGCATCCATCGTCACAGTACCCCATCCGAGCATGTACATCGGATGAACTGCCACTTCAGGCGGCCTTCGCAAGAAGGCGAGATAGGCTGCCCACTCCATCGTTACCAGCTCGGCTTTGATCCCCACCGCCATCAGAAACGCGTGTACCGCCTCAATAACGGCGACATCCTTCATGTACCTTCCGGTGGGGTGATAGAGTCTGGTCCTAAAACCGTGCGGGAAGCCGGCCTCAGCGAGCAGTTCCCGTGCTCTCTCCGGGTTGTATGGCCACGGCCCGACCGCATAGTGCCCGAAAACCCCAGGGGCTATTGGTGCAACAGATGGCCGACCAGCACCGCCCAAGATGTGCTCTACGATCGCCTCTCTGTTGATGGCATAATTGACTGCATGCCTCACCCGCCAGTCGGTAAAGGGTTCCATCAGATTGTTGAATCCAACGTAAATCACCCGCACACTGGTCTCATGGATGACGTTGATCGCTGGATTCGCTTCAAGTCGCGGGACATCCATCGGCGGCACGCGGTAGATATGATGCACATCCCCCGCCTCCAGCATCATGACCCGGGCAGCATCCTCAGGGACGATCTTCCAGACTATCTCATCAAGACGGGGTCGTCCACCCCAGTAGTCTTCATTTGCGATCAGGATTATGTGCTCACCGCGGACCCATTCATGTATCTTGAATGGGCCGGTGCCCACGGGATAGTGGACGAGCTGGACTCCCGCACCCAGTGCCTTCACCGCTGTCGGACTGAGCATTCCGATGAAGGAGTGCGATAGGTTAGACAGTATAGGCGCAAACGGTGCGTCGAGATGTATCTTGACGGTGAACTCGCCGACGACCTCTACCTTGATGATCCTATCGATGAGGAACCGGAACGGCGCTCTACTTGCAGGGTCCAAGAAACGGTCGAGGTTGAACTTGACCGCCTCGGCATTAAACGGCGTGCCGTCGTGGAACTTAACATCATCCCGGAGCTGTAGTGTCCAAATCAAGCCATCTGGTGAGACCTCCCATGATTTGGCCAGACTGGGATCTATACTCCCATCGACATCCAGATAAACCAAAGGTTGCGTGATATGTTGTGATACTGTCGCCGCCGGCGAACAGGCCATGCGGATGGGCTCCAAAGTTGGCGGCTCCACCCCCAATGCGATAATCAATCGTTGCGCCGGCGCCGCTGACTGCGCCAGACCTCCTATTGCCAAGGAACTGACCATTAACAAGGCTACTGATAGTATTAATAATCGCTTTTTCACTTTACGTCCTCCTTAAATTAATTGGTTGCGCGTTCACTGTTATTCAGGTTCAGCGGCTGAATTGCATTGATCACCTCCTCTTTGCCGTCGCCCTGAGCAAATCGGTTGCGCCATTATACATACTATATTCTTTGTAATTTGTCAAGTATAGAAGAATTGTCGCATTTGGTTGCGCTCTACAAACTCTTCTTCATACAAGGATCAAGCGCATCTCTGAGTCCGTCTCCCAGGAGGTTGAATCTGAAGACTGAAAATATTATTTCTGTTCTCGGCGTGAGAGCACCAAATTTTAGGCTCTGTGCCGTTATTATCCGATCTCTTCTAAGATCATCAGGCGATTCTCCAATCGTTTTAAGCCAGTTTTGATCACTCGCGCTCGTACTTCACCAATCCCCTTAATCTCCTGCAGCGTCTCACTATCCGCTGTAAGGACTCCTTGTAATGTTTGTAACTCCTCGATCAATCGCTCGATAATCGGCATTGGGATATGCGGAATCTTATTTAAGATTCGGTAGCCGCGTGTTGGAACGAGAAGATCCATCTCTTCTTCCTCAGCATAGCCAAGCTCTCTTATTACTCTCTCTTCTGAGAAGCTTTGGTCTTGATCCAATGAGTATATTTTCTTTACTATCGAGTGCGGATGCTTCTTTGAATCACACGCAAAATCTTTAACCAGGAGCTCAAATTCCTCATCTAAACCCATTGTTAAGCTGACAAGCTGACGTTCTGATAAGTCACCTTCCTCTCCCAACTCAATGCATAGTTCCTCAACCTCTTCTTTCACACGCAGTGTTTGAATCAACATATGTATTACATGGGCGACTTGGTATAAGAGCACCTTCCCCTCAAATTCCATCGATGAGAGTTCTCCGAACAGTTCATCAAGCTTTTCCCGATATTGGCCGATAATGAGCAGCGCTTGGCTTACCATAGAGTTTAATGTCGCAATGTCGCGTAATACATAGCGTTCTTCTCCACAGTAGACGGTGACGCGGTTCAATCTCTCGGAGATGGTGATAACTGTTTTTCCTGTTTGAAAGGCTGTCTTTTGTGCTGCCCGATGGCGCGTTCCTGTCTCTTGCGATGGGATCGAACGGTCAGGAGAGAGATGGGCATTGGCATAGATAATGTATCGTTGCTCTTCGTCGATCACCACTGCCCGATCCATCTTTGCCAGTTCGGTCAGCCGTTGTGGAGTGAAGCGGACATCGAGTTCAAATGCCGCTTCAATAACTGGTTCGATCTCTTCCTTGTTTGCGATGACGATCAACCCACCGATTCCCATTGCCACGATACGGTCGATCGCTTCCCGCAGCAAAGTCCCAGGCGCTATTTGTTTCAAGACAGAGAGGATTTTGCTCTCACTTTTCATCTGCTCTCTCCTGCTAGTGTATGCGGAACAATGGGTTATATAAGCTCTAATCTTTCCATAGCTTGCTCGATTGTCTCAACTGCGATCAGATCAATGTGCACATGCGCATTACAAGCGGCTTGCTGATTGGTGGCAGGGATGATTGCCCGACTGTAGCCAAGTTTTGCCGCTTCAGTGATCCGTTCGTGAATGCGCTTTACTTTTCTCACTTCGCCGCTTAAGCCGATCTCTCCTATCATCACAATATCCGTTGGCATCGCTTTGTTCCGTAAACTTGATACAATAGCAGCAACGACACCCAGATCGATCGCCCATTCTCTCACTCCTAAACCACCGGCAATATTAAGATAGACATCAGCGTCGCGGACATGAATGCTAAGCCGCTTTTCGATCACTGCCAGCATAAGAAGAATCCGATTGTAGTCTATTCCCGTTGCACGACGTTGCGGCACTCCATATCCACCTGTTGATGATACGAGAGCTTGGATCTCGACCAGCAGCGGGCGTGTTCCTTCTAATGTAGGCACGATAGCTACTCCAGGGCACGCGCTCGATCTCTTTTGAAGAAAAAAACTGGAGAGATCCGTGATCTCTGTCATTCCAGTTGGCCCCATCTGAAAGACCGCTATTTCATCGGTTGCACCGAATCTGTTCTTAACGGCACGGAGAATGCGCATTCCGCTGTCATGACTACCTTCAAGGTAGAGGGCTGTATCAACAAGGTGTTCGATCGTCTTCGGTCCGGCAAATGTCCCTTCCTTTGTAATATGCCCAACAAGGAATGTAGTCATTCTCCGTGCTTTTGCCAGTCGTGTTAACTCCGCGCTCGCCTGCCGCACTTGTCTGATTCCTCCTGAATCTCTGCCTTCTTTTTCACTGCTGACAGTTTGAATAGAATCTACAATCAATACTCGCGGATCGACTTCTTCCACTGCAGCAGCAATCCGTTCAATCGCTTGTTCACTGAGAATATAAAGAGTTGCGCAGTTCACCTTCAGCCGAGCAGCACGTAGCTTGATCTGTCCAGGAGATTCTTCGCCCGATGTGTACAGAACTTTTTCGTGGTTTTGCGCCAGATTCTGTGCCATCTGAAGAAGTAAGGTTGACTTTCCCACGCCAGGCTCACCGCCGAATAGAATTACTGATCCGGCAATCAATCCTCCCCCGAGTACCCGATCGACCTCATTGATGCCACAGGAAAACCGTTCACCAGCATTGATCTTGATTGCATTGACCGGTTGAATTTCCGAACCGATCCAAGAACCGCTATCCCTTCCCTCTCCGCGTACATCTTTGGCAATATTGATATTCTCTTCGGTAAACGAGTCCCACTCCTGGCAAGCAGGACATCGACCGAGCCATTTCTGGACAGAATAGCCGCAATTTGTACAGCAATAGATCATCTATTAAGCGCCTTGTTTACTGAATTTCAGGTCCCCTTTTTGCGCCGTTACACGGACTTTTGATCCATCGGGAAACTCTCCTTGGAGGATCAGCTCGGATAATGGTGTTTCGATCATCTGTTCGATAGCACGTCGCATTGGGCGAGCACCGTACTTAGGATCATATCCATTCTCAATCAATAGGTCTTTAGCTGAACGGTACAAAGTAATCTCGATGTTGTGTTCTTCTTTAAGTCGATCTTGGAGATCTCCCAGCAGCAGGTCAGCAATTTGACGCACTTGCGATTTAGTCAATTGATGAAAGACGATCGTGTCATCGAGTCGATTTAAGAACTCAGGGCGGAATATCTTCTTCACTTCACCCATTACACGCGACTTCATATCCTGATAGGAGCTCTGAAAACCCTCTTCTTGGTCGGAAAAACCAAGTGCGGTGCGGTCAGTTATCATATTACTTCCTACATTGGAAGTCATGATTAATACAGTATTACTGAAGTCAATTCGCCGACCTTGTGCATCGGTGAGAATGCCATCTTCCATTACTTGTAACAAGATATTGAATACATCGCGGTGCGCTTTTTCGATCTCATCAAACAACACAACTGAGTACGGCCGATGACGTACTTTTTCGGTCAGTTCTCCTGCTTCTTCATAACCGACATATCCTGGAGGAGCTCCGATAAGACGAGAGACACTGAACCGTTCCATGTACTCTGACATATCGACACGAATCAGAGAGTCCTCATCACCGAACAGAAATTTGGCGACCATCTTTGAAAGTTCAGTCTTTCCTACGCCAGTTGGGCCGAGGAACATGAACGCACCGACTGGCCGTTTTGGGTCTTTTATTCCAGCATAAGCGCGGCGGATAGACCGCGAGACCGCTTTGACTGCCGCATCCTGGCCGATCAATCGTTCATGAATCACCTCTTCCATTGAGATCATCCTTGCGCTCTCTTCCGTTTGGACATGGCCAAGCGGAATGCCGGTCCATGATGAGACCATCTTTGCAATGTCCCCTCCATCTACAATGAGGAGTTCTTGTTCTGGCGATGAACTATGGATAGCTTTGATTTGAGTAAGGAGCTCTGCTTTCTGATCCCGTAATTGTGCAGCAATTTCGTATTGTTGTTCGGATACAGCTTGCGCCTCTTCTATGTTGAGTTCTTTTAAGTCTGCCATTAAGCGACGCACTTCAACTGGAGGCTCAGAACCGGCCAGCTTCGTTTTTGCGGCTGTTTCGTCTATTAGATCGATCGCTTTATCAGGAAGAAATTGGTCTGTTATATATCGATCAGAGAGACGCGCCGCTTGATATATGGCATCATCAGTAATCTTAACGTTGTGATGCTCTTCATAGCGAGGAGAGAGACCTTTAATAATCTTAACCGTCTCTTCGATCGATGGTTCCTCAATCATAATCGTCTTAAACCGACGGCGAAGCGCAGGATCCTTATCGATTGATTTCCGATATTGATCAAGCGTTGCTGTACCGATACATTGAATTACTCCTTTTGCCAACGGCGGTTTAAAGATCGCTGAAGCATCGAGCGCTCCTTCAGCTCCTCCAGCACCGACTACTGTAGGAAGTTCATCGATAAATAAGATAATGTTTCCTGCCTGTATGATTTGATTGAGCAGCGTCTTTAATCGTTGCTCAAATTCACCGCGATATTTAGTCCCGGCAACGACTGCTGCCATGTCAAGCTCAAATATCTCTTTTTCGGCAAGGATCGACGGCACATCGCCAGAAGTAATCCGTTGTGCTAATCCTTCTACAATCGCTGTTTTACCGACTCCAGATTCACCGATAAGGGCAGGATTGTTTTTTCTCCGCCGCGATAATGTTTGGATGATTCGTTCCATCTCTTCATCGCGTCCGATCATCGGATCGAGTCTGCCGGCCTCAGCCTCCTCGACCAGATTGCGGCCGAATTGCGAGAGGTCCACTTTGGTACGCGCACTACCACCACCACGAGCTGGAACACTTACGCCTTGCGGAGGCGAGAAATAGGCTTGCACCTTTTTAAAGTCAACTTGTAAATGAGAAAGGATCGATGCTGCTGTTCCTTCCCGCACACGGAGCATGCCCAATAACAGATGCTCAGGTCGAATCGTATTAAATCCCATTCGCCGCGCCTCTTCATAACTAATCTTCATCACCTTCTTAAGTGACGAAGTTGGATCTAAATCTTTAGCAGAGAGTTTGACTGTGCCTCGTCCTTTCAGTTGTTCCACCATCGCAACTACCTGACGATAGTTAATCCCTTGCGAACGGAGAAAACGGTACACATCACCCCGTGCCTGTTTAAGAAAAGCTAACAGCAAATGTTCTGTCCCGACATAGCTGTGACGCAATTCTGCGGCTTCATCTTGTGCTAATGCTATTATCTCCATTGAGTCTTGTGCAAATCGATCATACATTATTAATCTTTCCCTTTATTGACAGTTTATATATAGAGCGTAATAAATAGTTACATGTATTTTCTGTAGGAGTTCTGTACTCGGGGTCGTCTCTGACCCCGAGGTCGGGCTCAGGGACGAGCCCGACTACTATTGAACCCGCGGGCTCGCCAAGGCGAGCTCCTATAATGAATGTGCAAATATTTATTGCGTTACATATATATCAACCCTTACTCTGTTCATGGTTCACAGTTTATTCCATTCGTTGAGTTGGAGGAAAGAGAGGGGTAACCGATGAACTTTAACCTTATCTTTCCTGTATCTCTTCTTTTTTTGCCCATTTGACCGTTTACTTACCGTTCCACAAAACTTACCCTTTTGTCCCTATGGGACAAAAGGTGTTTGCTTCCTGCTTCTTCGACCCATAGCTCGTAG
>CAZORT010000014.1:0-12946 GCA_964582575.1 uncultured Thermotogae bacterium | reverse complement strand
GTCAATAGGACGAATTCACCACAAAGAACACGAAAAATGAAGCGATGAAAATAAAAAATGAAAGCCGTATACCAATGAATGATAGTATTCTATCTTGATCTTGACCGCCATTATATATGTGTGTGGACATTACCAGTTGCACTTGACATGTACCGCAGTCGATGGTATACTATACTAACTTTATTCACTGAATTAAGGAAGTGAGTGGCGATGGTTTACCGGAACTTACGTAAAGGAAGCAAGCGGTTGATCAAAGATCTCAACCGATCGATCGTCGCAAACTTTATTCGCGAGAATGGTCCTGTTTCCCGCACTACTATCGCTGCTTGTACCAATCTTGCCCAACCGACTCTCACTACAATTATCAATCTTTTCCTTAATGAGGGAATCATCCACGAAAACGGCAAAGGTGAATCGAGCGGCGGTCGCCGTCCCTCTCTGTTTGAATTCAACACCCAGTATGGATTTATCATTGGAATTAAGGTCGAAATCGATCGAGTTCTGTTCGGCTTGATCGATTTAGGTGGTAAGCTCATAACCCGACACGAAGAGACTTTTCCGCGCGGCAGCATCGGCGAGCAAGTTCTTCAGATAATTAAAACCGGATTGGAACAATTACCTAATACTGGACGACTGTTAGGTATCGGTATCGGAGTCTCTGGATTTATCGATGCGGATCGAGGCGTGGTGATCTTTTCTCCCGTATTAAACTGGCGTAATGTGCCGATCGCGGCAGTATTGGAAAAGGATTATCAAGTTCCTGTTTTATTGGACAATGATGCAAACTCGCTCACTCTTGCCGAACATTGGTATGGCGCTGGTCGACCATATCAGAATTTTGTCTGTGTAACTGTGGGGGTTGGCGTCGGCTCCGGTGTTGTGATCGACAACAAGCTCTATCGCGGTTCAACTTGTGGCGCTGGTGAAATTGGTCATATGATGATTGACCCAGATGGTCCTCTCTGTACATGCGGTGAGCGCGGATGTCTGGAGACGGTTACTGCTGATTCTTTTCTCGTTCGCAGCGCGCAAGAAAAAAAGATTGCGCATTCTATTGAAGATTTAATCGCTGCTGCCACCAGCGGAGATAGATGCGCACAAGATATCTTCGCGATGATGGGACAGAACTTAGGGATAGGAGTAAAGAATATCATAAACCTACTCAACCCGCAGGCGATCATCCTTGGCGGAGAGCGGATGGACGCTTCTACCTTCTTTTTGCCGGCATTCACCGATATAGTGCGGTGCCATTCGTTCCCTGATCTCGCACGCGAGCTTATCATCACTGAGGCGCAGTTGGGAGAAGAGGGATTCCTCATCGGCGCCGGGACATTAGTTGCACAAGCGATCTTTGAACCACCACTGTACTCCGGTCGAAAGCCGGAAAGGAATGTTTTGTATGCCACAACTTAAACAGATGGAATTTATCAACGATAAAAGATCATCGGCGCTCGTATATGATGGCCGTGAATGGATCACGGATTTTAGCGCCTATTTTCCGGTAAACGGAAGATGGCTTGACAGTCGCCGAGTCGATAAGCATAGTTTTCAGGAAGATAAGGGAGCAGATCGCCTCGGCCGTTACCAGGCGTATGAAACGAACTATTCTCTCGAACAAACTCCGATTATCCGTTTCACAGTCAAGATCTACCACGACCTTTCCGCAGTCGTTACTGAAGTAGAGACGCTAACAGATTTACATGGCCTCCGCATCGAAGATAGTTTCTCTGACAGTACATTCAATGCTCCGATCTTTCGCGTTGCCGATAATCTGAGTTTCCTTCTTTATACCTTTGGCCTCGATCAATCAAACGATGATTATCCAGGAGGCTACTGGCCGGAAGCGATTTATGGGCGCAGCAGCAAAGATATCCCGCTCAATACACCATTTGCTCCGCTCATCTTGCTCCAAGGGAGAGAGAACAAAGATAGCAGCACGGCTGACCGACCGCAGGTGATGATCGCTGCACCGCTGAACTTTCACATTACAAGTCCATTACGCCGCTTCGATGATGGATATATCGGCCGTGGCGTGCATGGTTCGGTCGATCAACTTTTACAAGCGACAGTGACGAAGACGATATTCTTCTTTGGCGATGGTTTAGCAGAGACGATCTGCGCCTTTGGAGATATTCTCCTTAATCTATCAGGAAAAGAGCGACCAGAAGCGCATAACCATCTGCTTCTTGAGCGTCTCGGCCATTGGAATGCATATGGCGGCTATTATGCGGAAATATTCCACGGACTCAATGAAGAGAAACTCCGCGAGTTGGCCGCTTATTTTAGTACGGAGAATATCCCGGTCAGCTACTTTGGTCTTGATCTTTGGTATGACTTTGAGCACATCGGATTAGCCCGTTCATACAATCCGCAGAAGGAAAAGTATCCGCGTGGATTAAAGAGTGTAAGTGACGAGACAAAACTTCCTTATGTGTTGCACCTCTCTGCGTTGGATAAAGAGCATCAGTACGGCTCTAATAAAGATTTTTCGCAGATTTACCTCAAGATCGCTGCTCAACTGGCAAAAGAAGGGGGGATCACTGCATGGCATGATTGGTTACGTACTCAACAGCATCTAACAGCGAATCTCCGTTGCAATCCGCAAGCAGCTGAAGAATGGTTCTCCGGCATAGCACAGGCATTCTCTGGTGAATCGCTTTCCATGATGCTATGTATGGAGACGATGGGGATGAATTTAGCTTCTACACAACAACCGAATATTATTGCCGCGCGCTCTTTCACTGATTATCTTTTCGGACAAGCAGGGCAATTAGCGGATTTAGCTGATCGTAACTTCGATGGATTTAGCCGTGAATCGACGACGCAACGAATGTTCATCAAACAGAATCTCCTGGTGGGAATGTTCTACTGGGGGTTGGGCCTTTATCCGTTCTATGATCTATTCATCACCAACCAACATCATCCAGAAGGCTTTGCTAGCCCACAAGCCGCTGAGGAAGCCCTGTTGCGTGCTCTCTCTGCCGGGCCGATCGGGATCGGTGATAAGATAGGAGAAGTCGACAAAGAGATCGTTGACCGCCTCGTCTTCCCTGATGGGATATTAGCCAACGCCGATCATCCGCCATTTATTCTTCCATCAACGCTCTTTGATGATCTGCTGGTGACCTACACCGAGAGTCGGAGCGCTGATCTGCGTACCATTTATTTGCTGGTCTGCAATGTGAGCGAGAAAGAGCAGGAATACAAAGTCGATATTGGTAAGATTTGTAACGACGACCGTCTGATCTACGATTACTTCGCTGAAAGAATGGTGGATCGCGTATACGGAACTCTATCGCCGGGGGGGATTGCCTATTACATACTGCCGGCACAAGTGAGTGGCGTTGCATTGATCGGCTTCATCGACAAATATGTCACTCTGCCTACTAGGCGAATAATTGATGTCCAGCAACTAACGACCGGAGGAATGGCGACTACGTTAAATGTTCCACCACACCATTGCTACACCATTGGAGTATGCGGAAGTAGCGATTTGCAAGTTACAGCAAAAAGAGCTGTGATCCGACAAGTTACGCAAAAAGAGGGCTATCAGCGGATAGTCATTGAACCGACGCAGAATGATTTTACACTCGTAATAAAGGAGGGAGTGCGATGAAAGAACAAATTACCAAGTACGTACTAAGCGGACTTTTGTTAGTCTTTATTCTCAGTATTTTTAGCGGCGTAATCAGTGGATCTGTAATTAGACCAAACCTCATCTTACACGACACACATGATCGTCTTTTCCGCTATCCAGCTGGGGCAGTGCCGACAGGTGAAGCAGTACGATTACGTATTCGAAGTGGAGCCGGTACTGTAGATAGCGCGGTGCTCTCTTTTTGGGATCACACACGCCAAATTCGATTAACGCACGCGATGGAACTGATCGGCCAATCACCAGATAGACGATATGATTACTGGCAAACCTTCCTCTCCTCGGATCTTCCGACTGTTCTGTGGTACCACTTCAGGTTACAGATAGGAGATGAGATTGTCTATTATGGTGATCCTGGACAGGATGGGGGAGCAGGCCGTGTTGTCGCTCGTCACCCCGAAGATTTTCAGCTGACGATCTATTGCCGGGACTTTCGTACTCCAGACTGGATGAAGAATGCGATCACCTATCAGATTTTTCTTGACCGGTTCTACGACGGTGATCTTACTAACAATCACGCTGCAGATGAACGCGGTTTCCGCGGTGGTACACCGATTGAGCATCAGGAGTGGGGAGAGCTTCCTGATAACCCACGCGAAAAAGGGGTAAACCCGGACTATGACGGTGATGGTATCTGGAACAACGATTTCTTCGGTGGTGATCTGGCCGGAGTGATCAGGCAGCTTGACTATCTAACAGAACTCGGAGTGAGAGCGATATACTTTAACCCGATCTTTGAGTCAGCGAGTAACCACAAGTTTGACCATGGTGACTATCGGGTGATTGACCGTGCGTTCGGTGACAATGAATTATTTCGCCAACTTGCAGTTGCGGCACGTAGACGCGGCATTCACTTGATTCTCGACGCCTCATTTAACCACGTCGGCGATGATTCTCGCTACTTTGACCGCTACAACAGATGGCCGGACTATATTGGCGCCTACGAATACTGGTCTGCCATTTTTACCATCATGGCTGCGGAAGGAACAGCGATGGCCGATGCCGAGGAGCGAGTACGGAACAAGTTCATCGCCCAAGGGTTGACTGACTTTACATTCACCGAGTGGTTTGATATCTACAATCGGAGGATTAATGTCGGTATGGTCGGACTCTATGGTGGAGAGCGCTTTGATTATCCCGGCTGGTGGGGGCTGGAGAGCATGCCGTTGATACGCGCCCCAGGCGGGAGTGAACTTAATCTGAGATCGTTCGCTGACTACATTATTCGCGATGAAAATTCGATTGCCCGTCGCTGGATAAGATACGGATCGAGCGGCTGGCGACTTGATGTTTCGCCCGATGTCTCTATGGATTTTTGGCGTGAGTTTCGCACCTACATAAGAAACATCGACTTCCCGCATGGTATGCCGATCATGATCGCCGAGAACTGGCACGACGCTACCCTTGATCTGCTCGGCGATACATTCGACTCAACGATGAACTACCGCTTCCGCAATGCAGTGATTGAGTTCATCCTATACGGAGACGCCTATCTCTTCGATCGCACCCTGATTGATATCTACGAGGATTATCCGGCCGCGGCATTTTACGTGATGATGAACTTGATCGAATCACACGATACAGAACGTATTCTGATGACGTTCGGCTATCTGGAGAGAGATACGTTCGCCGATCGTGAGCGAGTTGCTGGGATGAGCCAGGAAGAGATCGACGCAGTGAATGCGCTCGCCATTGCACGGGTAAAGATGATGGCGATATTCAAATTCAGTTATCCTGGATCGCCGACGATCTACTACGGGACCGAGGTCGGCCTGCCCGGACACCGCGACCCCGATTGCCGCCGCACCTTTCCATGGGAGCGAGTTACGGAAGAGAATGCGCTTCTTAATCACTACCGCAAGCTCGCGGCAATCCGTAATGAAAACCCAGTATTACGAACAGGCGATTTGCATACCCTGCATGCGCAGGGCGGTACCTATGTCATCGGCCGGCGAACGCTCGGCGATACCGACGCTCTCGGCAGGAGTGAATACACGATCAGCTATTATACCGGTGAGATAATGAGAATCGCTGAGCATAATGCGTTGGCGATCATTGCTATCAGCCGTCCGGGAGAGACGGATTTACGTATTGATCTCTCTGGCTTTGTGCGCGACGGCGCAGTCTTTGTCGATCTACTGAACAACGACAGAGAGTATGTGGTAACAGATGGGGGGATCACCCTTAATCTCCGGCAATTATGGGGCGCGATCCTCATCGCTCGACACGGGCCACAGGATCTACTTCCACCAGAGCCGCCGCGCGGACTTATCGCCAGCTCGTACGACCAACGGGTAGAACTTACTTGGGAGCCGGTCGCTAATGCTCACTCCTTCAACGTCTATCGGACAACGATCATCGGTGGTCATTATGAACGGATCGCTACCGGTCTTGTGGAAAGAAACTTTACTGACCTTGAGGTGGAAAACTTAAGGCGCTACTTCTTCACTGTCACCGCAGTCGATGGCGCTGGTAACGAAAGTGTTAAAGCGGCTCATGTCGTTGCTGTTCCTGCAGTTCCAGTTGGACAGACCATAATTCAGCCGTTTAACCTTGATCGAGGCGAACATACGATCGGTGTTGGGAGTTTAATTGAGCAGCTCATTGTTGCCGTCTATACACCGGGGATCACGGATATGCCTGGTCGCGGCACAGAGATTATTGCTCAATTCGGGTTTGGTCAGGATCCAGATCCTGCGACCTGGACCTGGATTGAAGCCGAGTATGTCGGCGATGCAAACAGGGCTGATCTGTACGCCGGCAGTTTCATCCCCAACAGAATTGGCAACTGGTTCGTCTCGCTCAGGTTTTCCGCCAATGACGGGATGAGCTGGACAATTGCCACTTATCCAGACGGTACTACGCCGCGATTCACTGTTATTCTGAGCGATGACCTCACTTTGCCACCTGTCGCAAACCTAACTGAGGCACAGCTCCTCCATCGGCTGGGCGCTCCGAGCTACGTCGTCCTGTCATTCGCTCTACCAACACGTATCGATGTCGATCATCTCGTGATCTATCGCCAGCGCGCAGGCCAGGAATGGGAAGAGTTGGCGACCTTAAGTGCGGTCGCTCGCTCTTATACTGATAAGCGAATAGTCCATGGTGTAGTGCACCGCTACCAAGTGATCACAGTTGACAGCTCGTTTAACCGGAGTGAGTCGAACGTCATCGAGATTCTTCCAACAGCATTGCCGTTTGTGCGGATTAGTCCGGTCTTCTCACCGCTCGGTGAGGTCTCCCCGACGATCGACGGAACGATAACCGCCGATGAATGGGACGGCGCTACAAGGTTCGACGGCGACGGGCTGATCGAAGACGCGTTCATCGGCTACGGCACGCATAACCTCTATCTGCGGGTTGACACCACTCTGCTGCCGACTGAAATGATTGGAGCGGAGTACCGCATCGTCCTTTATATCGGTTTTCACGGCGGAGTCGAGGTTGGAACGCCGATCAATGCCCGCACGCGGTTCGCCGGAGAGGAGCTCGGTTTCCCGTTGACTCAGCTCGTACAGACGCGGTTTGAACATATCCGGCCGGATGGACGGGGGAATGTATTCCGATTCATCGCCGATGGGATGGAAGGCTGGCAGTTTGATAACGACATTCGGTTGCTCCTGCAACGCATCGTACGTGTTGATGAGACGATTGAGATCCAGATTCCATTTGCGGAGATGGACCTCGATCGAGCTGAGGAGATAACTGTATGGATGCGGCTAGCTATGGAGAAGGCGGGCGAGATCGTCGGCACTGCGCCGTTGCAGCCAGTGATCGCTCGTATTCCGGCCGTTGTCGGCGGTGAGTTGATCGCTCTTTTTACCGATCCACGTGGAGACGACCACGGCATGGGGAGATTTACTTATCCGACTGCCGGCGTCTTCGACAAAGAGGGGCTGTTCGATCTGTTGAGCTACACAATCTTCGATCAAGGTGAGAAATGGCTGCTCGTCTTTGAGTTTGCCGCACTTCCCAATCCCTGGGGCGGACCGCTCGGATTCAGCCATCCGCTTATCAACCTTTACTTGGACGTTCAGCCGGGTGGCTTAACTACGGCACACCCTGATGGGGATGCGATGCAAGTTAGGTTCCATACGGATCATCCTTGGGATTTCTTTATCAAAGTTGCAGGCTGGCCTGCCTACGGCCGGCATCTATTCACCGCTGATGGAGAGGTGCACCTGATCGACGTCTCTGCTGATCCGGCGGGACGGCTGGTGCTGGTGCGGATACCGAAGGACTTAGTGCCAAATATTCACGGAGCTCATTATCTGATGATCGCTTCGCAGGACGGGTTCGGGCCGGATCATATACGGCCGGTGGCGCGTACTGCCGGAGAGTGGGTTGGCGGCGGTAATCCTGCTCCGCTCGTTGCCCCGCTTATCTTTGACTACCTGGTGCCTGCGGGGTATACGCAGGAGGAGATACTATCTGGTTTTGACGTTGAAGCCGGGACGTTTGCCGTTCTGGTTCCGGTCATTATTCCATCCGAATAATTAGGAGGTGATAATAAATTAGACTTAGAGTTTTTAGACTTAGAGTTTCAATAATTACACATAACCACTACATAGGAGGTAGTTTTAATGAAAAAGTTTATCACACTAATACTGAGTCTTACGATAGTTCTCGGCATTGCCGGCGCAGTAGGAGCAAGCACGCCGGGGATACTGACCATTTGGGCCGATGATACGCGGGCTCCAATTCTGGCTCGATTAGGAGAGCAGTTCACTGCGGAATTCGGCATCACTGTTGTAGTTCACGAGGTACCTTTCGGTGAGATACGGGCACGGCTCGGTGTTGCCGCGCCGGCCGGTGAAGGTCCAGATATCCTGATCGGACCACATGATTGGATCGGTGAATTTATTGCTGATGGCTTAATTGAGCCGATCCGTTTCCTTGAGGATATTAGGGGCAAGTTTGTCCCAATGGCTATTGGTGCGTTTTCGAGTGGGGGGTTGATTTGGGGCCTTCCATACCTAACAGAGGCTATCGGTCTCATCTACAATAGAGACCTCGTTCCAGTACCACCGACCACCTTTACCGAGCTCATCGCCATTGCTAGTAGACTGACTGACCCAGAGAAGGGGCAATTTGGTCTACTAACTAACATCCCTCAGCCGGATCCATATCATAGTTTCCCATTTTTCAGCGCGTTCGGCGGCTACATCTTCGGACTTGACGAATATGGGGTACTTGATCCCCGTCGTATCGGTTTGGACAATGAAGGAGCGATCATCGGAGCCCACCTCATCCTGGAACTTATCACCGCTGGATTAGTCCCAGTGGGGACTGACTATGGAGCGATGACCGGTCTGTTCAATGCCGGCATGGTGGGGATGATCCTCACCGGGCCGTGGGCAATAGCAGATGCCCGGGCTGCGGGGATCAATTATGGCGTCGCACCGCTTCCCACCATCGCAGGGCGACCAATGAGACCGTTCACCGGTGTGCATGGATTTATGGTGAGCTCGTTCAGTGTAAACAAGCTGTTGGCGATGAGCTTTCTCGAAGAATTCATCGTCACAACAGAGGCGAAGCTAGCGCTCTATGAGGCAGATCCGCGCAATCCAGCATTTCTGCCCGCTCTGGAAGTTGTCGCCGCTGATCCAATTGTGGCAGCTTGGGCAGCAAACGAAGCAGTCGGTATCCCGATGCCGAGTATCCCAGAAATGGCCGCTGTGTGGGGAGCCTGGGCCGATGCCATATTTTTGATCGTGACGGAAGCGATGTCACCTACGGATGCTCTGCGGGCTGCTGTAGCACGCATTCGCGAAGCAATCGGACTTAAATAAGATAAGGAGGTGAGACGAGGGGGTCGACGCAAGTCGGCCCCTTCCAACCGATGGCCATTATCTTAGCGAAGATTCTCCTGCTGGGAATCGTTAATGCGCTTGGAATTTGGACGGCAATTGAGCTCAGTGGTACCCAGCGTTGGGCGCTGCTGGTCGGTCTCGTTGTTGGCCTGTTAGCACTAAACTACGCACTCCTTTCCAAAAAGGCTTATCCTTTGCGTTACCTTTTACCCGGGCTTATTCCCTTCTCTCTGATGGTCATCTATCCGATTACGGTCAACATTGGTGTTGCATTTACTAACTTTGGAACAGGGTATCGACTCAACAAAGAACAGGTAATCGCCCATTTTGAGAGGCGTATCTACTTACCAGCAGATGGTGCACGATTCACTTTTAAGGCATTCAGAGACAATGAACAGAACTTTATTTTTCTGTTGACTTCTAGGGAAACGGGTATACACTACCTATCAACAAAAGAAGGTGTTTTAGAGGTCGTTACACTGAATGATCCACGTTTTCTCTTTGACGGAGCGGAGATCATTCAGATCAATGGCTATGGCCGGCTAAGCCGGGGTGACATATTCCGTCTACTTGGGCAGCTTCAGGAAATCATCCTTAAGCGGAATGAGGAGATAGTTCGGCTCGTCTCAGTACGTGAATTTCGTGTGCATCGAAATCAATTTCACTTCGACCGTGCGCGAGGAACCTTGACCGATCTACAGACAGGAATAGTCTATACTCCTGTTGCAGGAGCTTTCACTTCTGTCGATGGCGTGAGACTCGTTCCTGGGTTTAAAGTTGGGATAGGTTTCCAGAATTTTCTTGAGATCATTCAGAATCCGCATATTGTTGGACCGTTCTTTCGTGTATTTCGCTGGACATTTATCTTTGCCGCGTTGAGTGTCGCTACTACCTTTGTGCTCGGATTAGGTCTATCCATACTCCTCAATGATCCACACTTAAAGCTGCGTTACTTCTATCGCACTCTTATGATTGTCCCATATGCAATTCCAGGGTTTATCTCCATCCTGATATGGGCGGGAATGCTGAATGTTGATTTTGGGATCGTTAATCGTATTTTACAAGATCTGATCGGCGTTACAATCCCTTGGTTCCGTGATCCTTTTTGGGCTAAGGTAGGGATAATCCTAGTCAACCTATGGCTTGGTTTTCCCTATATGATGATCATATGTTTGGGAGCACTGCAGAGCATTCCAAGTGAACTGTATGAAGCGGCACGAATTGATGGGGCCGGTAGCTGGCAGCGATTTAAGATGGTTACCCTTCCTCTCCTGATGATATCTATTGCTCCGTTGTTAGTCGGGTCATTTGCCTTCAACTTCAATAATTTCAACGTTATTTTTCTCCTTACTGGAGGAGGTCCTCCGATGCCGGGAGCAATGACTCCGGCTGGAACAACCGATATTCTGATCAGCTATACCTATAATTTAGCATTTGGTGGCGTTGGGGCTCGTTACGGCTTTGCCGCAGCGATCTCCCTGATTATCTTCCTAATTATCGCTACGATCAGCGCGATCAACTTCCGATTTACGCGCAGCTTAGAGCAGATGAGTGAAAATCTTTAAGGAGGAAATGATGTACAGCCGACATACACTACTTGGAAAAATCTTTCGCCATCTGCTACTCTGGGTGATGGTCGTCTTTGTCCTTTTTCCCGTTCTCTGGATCTTTTCCGCCTCAATCAATCCTGGCAACACCCTTTTCGGTCAGCGATTTATCCCTGCCGTGGTAACCTGGGAACATTATCTGAATCTTTTTACCGAGCCCCGCCACCCGTTTGGCTTATGGTTATGGAATAGCATCAAAGTGTCAGGATTGGCATCGCTATTTACGGTATCTTTGACCGCTCTTGGAGCCTATGCATTATCACGTTTTCGTTTCCGCGGCCGTCGGACGGGGCTATTAGCCTTACTCCTTATCCAGATGTTTCCCCAGATGCTGGCCATGGTTGCTATCTACCTCCTCCTGCTAAATATTGGGCGTTATGTCCCTTGGTTAGGATTGAACACACATGCTGGGTTGATCATGGTCTACCTCGGCGGGGCGATGGGGTTTAATACATGGTTAATGAAGGGATTTTTTGATACTATTCCCCATGCACTCGAGGAGTCAGCGATGATCGATGGAGCTACTCATTTTCAAGCCTTCCTAAGAATTATCCTTCCCCTTGCCCGGCCGATATTGGCCGTCATCTTCATTCTTACCTTTATTGGGACATATTCTGACTTCTTGCTGCCGAGTATCCTGCTGACCGGGACAGAGCAGTTTACCTTTGCAGTGGGACTACGAATGTTCATTTTGGGACAATATGCTACCCGTTGGGGAATCTTTGCTGCTGCCTCTCTCCTTGGCTCTATTCCGATTATGGTGGTCTTTCTTTCATTGCAAAGGTTCATCATATCCGGTCTCACCCGCGGAGGGGTCAAGGGTTGATGATGGCGGAGCTAACGATACCAGACTGGGTTCGTGATGCGATCTTCTACCAGATCTTTCCTGATCGCTTCTGCAATGGAGATAGAGGGAACGATCCGGCAGGTCTTTCCTGTTGGGGCGGACCTCCTAATCATCACTCCTTCTTCGGTGGTGATCTTGTCGGCATCGTAAAGAAGCTTAATTATCTACAGGATTTAGGGATCACGGCCATCTATCTCACTCCGATTTTTATTGCTCCTTCCAACCATAAGTACGATACCCAAGACTATTTTCAAGTTGACCCGATCTTCGGGGGGAACAACGCTCTGCAAAAGTTAGTTTCGGAGTTGCACGAGCGTAATATGCATATTATCCTTGATGGGGTCTTCAATCACTGCAGCGAGACCCATCCCTTTTTCCAGGATGTTATTAAGCAAGGGAGAAGCTCATCTTATTGGAATTGGTTCACCATCTCTGGCGATCAAGTCATCCGCGAACCAACACCAAACTACGTCTGTTGGGCTGGAGTTCCATCCATGCCAGAATGGAACCATCGTAACCCAGATGTATGGGAATATCTCCTCTCAGTTGCACGCTACTGGATCAGAGAGTACAAGATCGACGGCTGGCGGCTCGATACGACCGAGTATCTCCCACCTGATTTTGTACGTGCAGTCCGCCGTGCCGCTAAAGAAGAGAACCCCAACGCCTATGTATTTGGCGAGGTGATGGGGCTCGCTACCTCATGGTTTAAACATGACGCTGTTGATGGGGTGATGCATTATAAACTGTGGGAAGGGCTCGTCTCATTCTTTGCCCAGGGTAGATGGAATGCACAGCAGTTCAGCAGTCATATTAACGGTATCTGGAAGAGCTATCCTGATCAGGTAAACCACACCTCGTATACTCTCCTTGGAAGTCATGATAAATCCCGCTTTCTCACCCTATGCAACGGTGACCATTGTAAATTCCTTCTGGCTGCGGCATTTCTGTTTACCTTCCCTGGCGTACCAGCGATCTACTATGGAGACGAAATAGGTATGACAGGCGGGGAAGATCCAGATTG
>CAZORT010000013.1:10873-13296 GCA_964582575.1 uncultured Thermotogae bacterium | reverse complement strand
TAAATATAGAAACCAGATATCAGCATAAGGAGTTGGCAAGAACATTCTGAATTTTGACTTCTGATTGTTTGGCAAAAAGCTCATCAATATCGAATGCTGTAATTTATACACTTTACGCGAACCTTGTTCGGACTGGACTGATGCCGCGCCTGCGGCGCGGTAAGAAACCAAACCACTCGGGTGCGGGGGAATTCTCCCTTTGAACCCCTTCCGCCGCTCTCTCGTTTGGGAGATTCATCTTTGCCCGCATCGCGGGAGTGCCGCCCAAACTAACCCACTGATGAATGGGTACTTAAACTCGAAAAATCTACCTTGCAGCATTTTACGTCTTTCAAGTTAATTGCGTACTTTTAACATAATACTTGAAAATCTTGACAAAATTTGTCGCGCTGAATTTGTATCAATAAAATGCTCTGCTTGTGATGGTTCATTGTACCGTAAAAATCAATCTTTAAGTAGAGGCAAGATTGTTTTGATAAACATTATAGCCTCTACTTCGTTTAGGTAGAGGTCGTGTGGAGGGTCGCCAGCATTGATATGCCGTCTACCAATTTTGGAGCAAAATGCCTTGAACAAATTTTAGATGGTGTATGCAAAAAATAATAATCGCACCCGTGCTTATATTTTGAATCATCAACAATCTTCCTTGATCTCTCGGCACTTTATTATTATTTTGGATATCCTTCATCAGCGGTTACCATAAGTTTTTCTCATTTTCTTCCATTACTCGTGCCGCGAGATACAAACTTACCGCTGTATGCAACTGATCATGACTAAAATTCATGTCATTATTCAAGTAATTTCGGTGGTTCAACGCTCAGCGCCTTGGCGATTCTTTCAATATTCGCTAAGGTCGGGTTTCTGGCACCTCTTTCTAAACCGCTCACATATGCCCGATGGACGCCAAGTGCACGGGAAATATCACCTTGCGACTTTTTCTTTTGCAAACGCAACTCCCTTAATCTTTGGCCAAAATTTTTGAGATTGTTTTACTTTTACCAATCGTCATACTACTTTTTTGGTGGATTGTTTTTCAAATACTTCTCAAATTCTGCGAGTGCCTCCGGCATATTTTCGCGTCCAAAGCCAACACGAAAATGCTTGTCGTCATAGCCATAAACTGTTGATGGAAGTATCATAATTCCCGCATCATTGACGACACGCTCGCAGAATTTAAGCGAATTTTCGCTAAACAAAATTTTAGGAAATCCGATTGTTCCGGCTTTTGGACGTACCCAACTAAAAAGTTGGCCATGTCTCTGGAAAAAATCATCGAGCAAAGAGAAATTTTTACTTATTCTGTTTAGGTGCCTCTCGATGATTTTTTCTTTCGCTCGCAGAGCGATAAGAGATAGGAGTTCGCTTGGGCCAACAGGGCAAATAGTCGTGTAATCTTTGAATGCAGCCATTTTTTGATACAACGCCTTGTCTTTGGTTATAACCCAGCCCAAGCGAACTCCCGCCATACCAAAGGTTTTTGACATACCAAAAAGCGAGATTGCGTTCTCGTACACTTCAGAAGCCGAAGGTAATCTGTCAGCGGGATTCAACTCAAGGAAACGATACATCTCGTCAGAGAAAACATGAATGCCTCGCTTGTTGGCAACCTCAATAATTTTTTGGAAGTCCTTTTTTGGCGGAAGATAACCTGTCGGGTTATGCGGAAAATTGAAGATGATTAGTTTTGTATTTAGCTTAATCTTCTCTTCTAAAAAATTAACATCAAATTTCCAACCGCTTTTTTCGCTTGGCTGCCACTTCACCAACTCACAACCAAGCGACTCCACTATTTCGTAAAGTGATTGATAGCCCGGCCATGTGCAAATTACATGGTCACCTTTGTCGAGCAGGGTGTTGAGCGCAACAAAAATTCCTTCTTCGGGTACTGTAATCAAAACATCATTGGCGGACACACCCTTATACATTTTTGCAATTTCTTGACGAAGAAGTGGCAGCCCAAGCGATTCTGTATAGCCGAGTTTCAGATTCTCCCAAAGGTGTTTTGTTTCTTTGTCTGCCCATGACAAAACTTCCGCTTGCGGCAAGCCGTCGCAATCAGAACTCGAAAGGAGATATTTAACTGAAAATTCGTATTTAGCGAAGTACCGCTCTAATTCAAAAGGTTTAATTTTCATAGTTTCGTGGATATTGCTCTTGCTAATGTATTTTATCAAGTGTTGTAATATTGGTCTATGGAGACATATACTGCAACATCATTTATTGGGAGTATTTTGTTGCGCACACACTGGAAGGGTGGGACAGGCGCAACTTTAAATTATGTCGGCGCGCCCGCGATGCGGGCAAAGATGAATTTCCCCAGTGAGAGCGCGGCGGAAGGGGTTCGAGGGGAGAATTCCACCGCACCGCAGGCGCGGCATCATTCCAGTCCGATAAAGTTGGTTTGAATGCGAAGGGCGGGACTC
>CAZORT010000013.1:0-10773 GCA_964582575.1 uncultured Thermotogae bacterium | reverse complement strand
GGCGCGGCATCATTCCAGTCCGATAAAGTTGGTTTGAATGCGAAGGGCGGGACTCGAACCCGCACAGGTATTCCCCACTAGCTCCTAAGGCTAGCGCGTCTGCCAATTCCGCCACCCTCGCAAAATAGATATACAAGATTTTCGCTTTTGAAATATAACGAAAGAGACGCATATACGCCCGAGAGGATTCGAACCTCTGGCCTGCGGTTTAGGAAACCGCTGCTCTATCCAGCTGAGCTACGGGCGCTAATTTATTTTAATTCCAATATAACCGTTAGAATTCTTCAAGGACAAGGTATAATTGTTTCGCTGCTGCTTGCTCTGCTTCTTTTTTACTGAGGCCCCGTCCTTTCCCACGATGACCAGCAAGAGTAATGTGTGCGACGAACCCCTTTTGGTGCTCAAGTGTTGTCGAATCTTCAGAAACTGTGTATATCGGACAACAATTGAAAAGACGCTGTGCCAGCTCCTGCAGCAAGCTCTTATAATCGTTCGTTGCCGACTGTTCACTCATCGCCTCATGGATTTCATTTTTAAATTGCGCAACAACGAACTTTGTTGCTGCTTGATAGCCTCGTTCCAAGAAGATAACTCCGATCAATGCTTCTAAGGCGTTAGCCAAATTAGAAGAACGTTTTCGTCCGCCACTTGCTTCTTCACCTTTGCCCAACTGGAGAAGATCTGGTAGATTTAATTCTACGGCTTTAGCACATAAGATCGGACGGCTAACTACTACTGACTTAGCCTTTGTCAACCTTCCTTCGTCAGTATCAGGAAATTGGGAAAATAGATAGCTTGTTACAGCTATTCCGAGAACCGCATCTCCCAAGAACTCTAAGCGTTCATTCGATCCTCGCTTATCGCCATGTTCATTGACATATGAGCTGTGAAGGAAGGCTAACTCTAATGCATCGATAGAGGTTTTTGTTCGTATTCGTCTGGCAAATGTAGTAAGTGATGGTTTTTCTTTCATTATTAATCTTTTTAGGGCGGAAGGATTCGAACCTTCGATCACGGCTCCAAAGGCCGTTGCCTTGCCGCTTGGCTACACCCTAATATAAATTTTCAATGCGGTCTATCATTGTGCTTTTCTACATTACACGCTAATATAGGCTCACCTGTTATTATAACTATTGTATCTTATCAAAACTATCATCTCTTTTCAATTATTCACCGCGTTCAGTAGTGAAAAGCCGACAAAACAAAGTTGAATTATACCATAGTTTTGCGTAACCTAAGTTTATAATAATACGTATTTCTATATGAGGTGAACTAATGTCGACTCTTGGTAGGATTCTTTCCCAAACAGCGCAGGCTTTTCCGGACAGCGAGGCAATCATCCTTGCTAATAAACAGATCACTTATCAGCAGCTGGACAGAATGGTCGATCATTTTGCTCGCGGGCTGATTTCATTGGGTATAGCTAAAGGAGATAAAGTAGGTCTATGGATGCCGAACTACCCAGAATGGGTAATCGGATATTTTGCCATCGCGCGCGTGGGAGCAGTCGTTGTACCGCTCAATACCCGCTACAAAACTCAGGAAGTACAGTATATTCTTGCTGATTCTGAGGCTACCACTCTGCTTATGGTCGACTCTTTTGCCGGAATTGACTATCACGCAATGATTAACGAGATCCGACCTACTCTACCCCGATTACGTAACATTATTATTCTGGGAGAAGCTGGTCAGCAGATGAATCAATTCTCTGAAATTCTTACTCTCGGTGAACAATATGCTAAAGAGAATACACTTGCCGAACGCGAGGCAATACTCTCCCCAGAAGAGAATATCCTTATTCTCTATACTTCCGGCACTACAGGAAAACCAAAAGGAGCGATGCTCTCTCATCATAATATGGCGGAAAATGCCCGTCAAGTAACAGCAGTATTGGAGACATCAGAAAAAGACCGGTTTTTCCTTGCCGTCCCATTTTTTCACTGTTTCGGTTGTGTTATGGGTATCCTGGGAGCGGTCACCTGGGGAGCAGGTATAGTGCCGATGCCGATTTTTAAACCACGCGAAGCATTGGAGTTGATCGAACAGACAGGTGTCACAATACTCTATGGCGTCCCAACGATGTTCGTACTGGAATTAGAAGAGTATCGAAACGGAAAAGAGGATGGCAAGAGATATGATCTTTCGCCATTACGCACTGGGATTATGGCCGGCGCTCCTTGTCCAACTGAGATCATGAAAGCAGTGATAGACGAGTTAGGATGCAACGTCTGCATCTGTTATGGGCTGACCGAAGCGTCTCCTGTAATTACGATGACGCGATTTGCCGATTCAGTAAAGAACCGCGTAGAGACAGTCGGACAGGTACTTCCCGGGGTTGAGATCAAGATCGTTGATGATGCTCGTACTGAGCTGCCAATCGGTGCTGCAGGAGAACTGGCTTGCCGTGGCTATAACGTTATGTTAGGTTACTACAAGATGCCGGAAAAGACTGCTGAAGTCATTGATACTGCTGGCTGGCTGTACTCGGGTGATTTAGCGACTATCGATGAAGATGGGTATGTACGGATCGTTGGTCGTAAGAAAGATATGATCATCACTGGTGGATTCAATGTTTATCCCGCAGAGATCGAAGACTATCTCTTTACTCATCCAAAAGTACAGAACGTAGCGGTAATTGGAGTTCCAGATAACGTAATGGGCGAGGCAGTGATGGCATTTATCATTCCCAAAGAAAGGACAGTCCTTACAGAAGAGGAGATCATCGATTTCTGCAGCAGAGCGATCGCTAATTTCAAAGTGCCACGTTATCTTCAGATTACAGATGAATTACCGATGACACAGTCGGGTAAAGTACAGAAGTATAAATTACGAGAGATCGCCGCCAAATCTTTAGCAGAAGGAAAGCTCGTTAAGCTTTCAGCGCACAAAAGATAAGTCGCCAAGCCTTACTCTATCTTACGGGGACAAAAATAATCGATTAGCCATCGTTTACATAGACTCGTTTCACCTGTTTGCAAAGCGGGATGAGAATATCGTTCATTCCCACACCTGCGCGTTTCCCTTGTTCATCTGCCGGCAGTCGTGGACTTAGTACTTCAACCTCATCTCCTATTTTTACTTCAATGCCGGTCACATCAATCATAGTGTGATCTAAGCAAATTCGCCCTACAATTGGCGCCTGCTTCTTATTGACGATTACCTGTCCGCAGTTGGAGAGGCTGCGATGGAGTCCGCTGCCAAATCCGAGCGGCAGCACGGCTATTTGACGCAGCGAATCTGTTTTATAAGTACGGTTGTAACTGATGTAGCTTCCCTTCGGCAGTTCACGCAGAGCAATGATTGCAGTGCTAACGGTGGCGATTGGGACGATATCCTCGGCCCATGTCCCCTCGGCCGGCACCTCTGGATAACCGTAACAAGATGCTCCTATCCGCACCATATTATAATACCCGCTCGTAGCTGCCGGTTGGTCCAGCAAGCATGGGGTGCTGCCGATATGGCGTAATGGAGGAAGGATTCCTTCTTGATCCAACTGCGCAAGCGCTTTGTTCAGCTTGTCGATCTGTTCGGCTGTATACTGTTGATCATCAGGATCGCGTGAATCAGCTACTGAAAGATGACTGAAGATCCCTTCAACTTTCAAATGCGAAAATCGTTGTAATTCTTGCAAGAAGGGAAGAACTCTTTCCGGGAAAATACCGAATCGTCCTAATCCAGTTTCAACGATTACGTGAACAGTTGCGGTCACACCTTGGGAATGTGCTTCCCGATTGAGTTGAGCGGCAAAATCTATCTCTGCGATGCTGATTGAAGCACGCAGCGAAACGAGTTTAGTAATATCTTCATAACGAGAGAGCCCTAACACGAGGATCGGCAGCTTAATCCCTGCCTGGCGTAATTGCTCCACTTCAAAAATATCGGCCACTCCCAGTTGATCTACTCTTTCTCGCTCTGCTCTCTTGGAGATCTCGATCAGTCCGTGACCATAGGCATCACGTTTTACTACACATAGGATCATGACTTGTGGCGGCAGATTCTGCCGTACCAACCTGATGTTGCGTGCCAATTGTTCAAGATTGATTTTAGCGTGTGCCATTGCGTTCATATAAATACCTCCTACTCTTGAGTTAACCGTTAAGTGTCGGATAAAGACGAGCATATCTGCGTTTCTGCCTGAGCGAGCACACTCGCAGACAGGTTGCCTGGCACTCTCTCTTATCGTGGCCAAGCAGAATCAGTGCGCTAAAGACTTTTTGTGATTGATGGTTCTCTTTGGACGCGAGTATGCCAAGAGAGTCGCGTTCATCTTCGGTAAGAGTTACGATATATTTCTTCATATCCAGTCCTCCCGAGTTGATTACAGAAGTGAGTACCCTAACTTCTCAGCGGACAGAACCAATGTTTAACATCAGTCGGAAGGCGCGGTTAATATTCAACATATCGGCATCTTCATAGAATAGAGTACGGCCATCGATACGTTGTACATCTGGAATATCAGCTGCTCGGTCTGCCGAAATTGCCCTCATAAAACTTACTTCCAATCGGATTGGTGGTTCAAAGATTAATGGCTCCATCTCTGCCAGGCGTGCCAGTGCCAGTTTTGTTCCAGCGTGGATCTGCTTCTGCGCTGCTTTAGGCGTTAAGCTACGTACCGCTGTAGGGCTGATCGCCCATTTGGTTATCACTCGCTGCGTCCACGGCATTAATGCCTTGACTTCAGCGTCAAGTGTATCATCACCGCAGGCTAGAGAGACTGGTACACCGAAGTGACCGGCGATCGCCGCGTTGAACCCTGGTTCTCCTACGCTGATTCCGTTTAGTTTTACGGAGTAGATCGTAGCGCTGCTATAGGTATGAGCGAGAATACCCTTTGGGTCTTCAGCCATTGAATGGTAGCCAACGAAAAAAACAGTATCAAATGTCTCGTCCAAACCATCCATCATACTAAGTGGACGGGGAGATCCGCGCACAAGCAATGCATCTTCGTGCAATTCATCGGGCAGAATGTTACGCATGTGCCCATGCGAGTCAGCGATGACCACTTCAGTTGCTCCTGCTTCTATCGCCGCTGTAACCGCTGCATTGGCTTCGGCCGTCATCCATTTACGAGCTGCCTCATACTCAATACCCTCCATTTTTACATGGTCACTGTGAGTTATACAGGCTACACCTTCCATGTCGACCGACATGTATACTTTCATTTCTCCTCCTTATCTTCTGATAGCGGCTGGTTTCTAAATCAGCCACTTTTTTCGTGCTGTGAATAGAGCGTTCGGTTAGGTCATTGCCACATTGGTAACGACTCCAGACGCATCTTGCTTAAACTCAATACTAAATGCGAGTAAACCCGAACTTCTTATAGCTCTATTTAACTTATTATACAATATACTTGTCCGTGATGACGAGTCGATGAATAATAGTAGATTCATCGTAACTACTCAGGAGTCAGAAGTCAGGAGCCAGAATCCAGAATAAAACATTACATATCGTCAGTTGCAAAGATTTCTCCCGGAGCCTGCCCTGAGCGCTATAAGATCCTTCGCGGAGTTTACCCTGAGCGAGATGACACGAAGCGAAGGGCTCGGAATGACAGAAGCGAAGGGGTCGAAATGACAAGATAATAGTGAACCGCACTGCTGACTCCCTTTTCATTCTGACTCCTGAATTCTGGCTCTTGACTCCTGAATAGTTACGATTCATCAAAAAAACGAGGATGAGCAACAAGTTTAACCAAAATTCCTTATCATCTGAATAGACAGATGCGATAGGAGAGTGCCAGTGAATAGACTGTTTTAGGCAGTTAGCGTCAGGCGCGAATCAAGGGGTATTTTACTCTCATACGTGAAAGAACAAAAGTTGACCGCTAATCACTGGCTTTCCTCTTACTTCGCTGAATACGTTTTCTGCCCCAGATGGCAAGTGCAACAAGTGTTACAATGTACGGGAACATATTCGTCAACTCTCCGGCAATTCCCCAAGCAGGAAAGACAAATGAGAGTGCTTCTGCTGTGCCGAAAATCAGTGCTCCTCCAAACGCACGCCAGGCCGATCGTCCGGCTACAGCTGCGGCAATCAAGCCGATAAACCCTCGTCCGGCTATCATGTCGCGTGAGAACCAAGCGACATGTCCCATAGAGATAAAGAGACCACCGAGCGAGGCCAGCAATCCACTCAACAGAAGAGCGATAAATTTGATTTTAGCAGCGGAAATACCTACGGACTGGGCGGCCGCAGGGTTTTCGCCGACTGCGCGTAGCCGCAATCCAAATGGCGTCTTATACAGTAAATAATTGACGGCAAAAAGAGCAAGAAGAGCAACATAAGTGAGAATATGATGACCACTTACGATTTCGCCGATACCTGGTATATCGGCGATGAACGGAAGGGTTATTGATGGGAGGACCAAACTACGCAGGCTAACTGATATTCCTCTGTCTCCTGCCAACACATAGAGGAAGAAGACGGTGCTGCCAGCAGCGAGAATATTAAGTGCGATTCCAGCGATTATCAGATCTGCTTTGAGGCGTAAATTAAAATAGCCCAAGATAGCTGCCGTCAATAAGCCGCTCAGTATTCCGGCAGTCAGACCGAGCCAAACATTCTGGGTGATTGCGCTCATAAATACCCCCCAGAATGCTGCTTGCAGCATGATCCCTTCTAAGGCGATATTTATTGTCCCGGCCAAATCACTGATTAACGCTCCCAACGCCGCAAAGATGATCGGGGTAGTGATCCGGATGATTGCAAAAGCAAACCCAACATTGATAACTGTATTTAAAATATCAGCCATCTTGCAATGCCTCTTTCTCTCTCCGGCGACGCTGCCAGTGCTGCAAGAAAGCCTCAGCAGTGACGAGCAAGATGACTACTCCTTGCATAATGATCGTTACTTCGGAGGCAACATCTGTCTGCCGTTCCATTAGGCGGGCAGCAGTACGCAGATAGCCGATAAAGAGAGCGGCAAACAGAACGCCAAGTGGGTGATTACGTGCCAAGATTGCCACAATGATCCCATCAAAGCCTAAACCGGGCATCGATGTCCATAAGAAACGGTGATGTATCCCCATCAATTCCACTGCGCCGGCCAATCCAGCAACGCTGCCGCTGATCGCCTGTGAGTAGAAAATCACTCGCTGAACATTAATTCCTCCGAATTCAGCAAATTTTAGGTTCATTCCGACCATACAAATTTCATAGCCCCATTTTGTCCGATAAAGGAAATACCATATTAGACCGACTGCGACGACTGCCCAAATAACTCCGCTGTGTAACCGGGGACGGATGATCAGATTGGGTAACCACGCTGTGGAAGGGAATCTGTACGATGCCATAAACCCGGCATCGATATCACGAAAATGGTGATTGACCAAATACAATGCTAAAAAGAAACCGATAAAATTCATCATCAATGAAGAGACCAATTCATTGGCAGCAAATCGAGCTTTAAGTAGACCAGGGACAGCACCCCAAAGTGCGCCTCCTGTCATCGCCGCAAGCGCAATTATCACAAGATGAAGACCTTCTATCGGGGGAAAATAGAGCGCAACGAAGGTCGCTCCTGCCGCTCCGACAAGAAATTGACCTTCTGCACCGATGTTAAACTGCTTAGCTTGGAAGACCAATGCGACAGCTAAACCAGTGAAGATGATAGGAATCGTCGTATGTATCCATTCAATGATTCGCCGCACTCGTGTCAGTGGGCCGAAGAGGAGATAGTGAGCAGCTCTAAATGGTTCTTCGCTCACAATAAAGATGATGATCAACCCAATAGTGATGGCAATAAGAATTGCACTGAAAATCCGAAGTAGTTGAAAGAGATTCACCTTATGCATTACGCTGCTCTCTCTATCTCCTGGTCGGCCTGCTGCGCCGCTCCGAGCATGTAATATCCTAATTCTTCTATGGAAGTCTTTGCCGGGGATGAAAAATGCGCCGTTATTTCACCGTTAAAGAGCACCACTATACGGTCGGCCAACTGCAATATCTCAGTCAGATCAGCAGAGATAAGTAATATCGCTTTACCGGCATTACGGTCATCGATCAATCTTTGATGGACATCGCGGGTCGAGGCAATATCTATTCCTTGTGTTGGCTGATCAGCAATCATCAGGTCAGCATCGGCAGTAAATTCACGTGCGATAACGACACGCTGTATATTTCCCCCTGAAAGCAACTGAACCGGCATCGTTGCCGTAGCGGCTTTGATATTAAATTGCTGTCGAAGTTTCTCTCCATATTTTCTGATCTGCCGCTTACGCAACCCAAAGATTGACCGTCGGGTGAATTTCGCTTTAAAATAACGGTCGATGATCAAGTTGTTTGTGATCGATCCTGCAATAGCGACACCGCGTCCCATTCTGTCAGCCGGAATATGCGAGAGACCGCAGAGACGTACGCGACGTGGGTTAGCAGTTGTTATATCTTCGTCATTCACCTGTATTGTGCCAGCGATACAGGAGCGTAACCCGGTCAGTGCTTCTACCAATTCTCTCTGTCCATTCCCCATGATTCCGGCGATGGCCAATATCTCTCCTGCAGCTACGGTTAAGGAGAGATTACGGACTGCAATATGCCCATCTTCGCGTTGGCAAGTTATCCCACTGACAGTGAGCACAGAATGTCCATTGACCGGAGTCCGTTTTAGTGGTGCGGGGGTATACACTTTTCCGATCATCATCCGGGCAATATCTTGCTCTGATACATCGGCAGTTTTGCAAACAGCCACCTTCGTGCCATTGCAGAGGATAGTAATTCTGTCAGCAATCTCTTTTACTTCGTGCAGTTTATGCGTAATAAAAATGATCGCTTTGCCTTCTGCCGCCAATCTCTTCACAGCACAGAATAGTTCTTTCGTCTCTAATGGAGTCAAAACAGAGGTCGGTTCATCGAGGATGAGGCATTCTACCTTGCGCAGCAGTATTTTTAATATCTCTACTCGTTGCTGCAAACCAACGGGCAAATCGCTGATAATCGCCCGTGGAGGAACAGGAAGGTTATATTGCCGGCTCAAATTTTCAGTCAATTCTATTGCTCTTTGCAACAGAAAAGTGATGCCCTGTTTCGGTTCCATCCCTAATACGAGATTTTCCGCCACAGTAAGTGTTGGCACGAGCATAAAATGTTGATGTACCATGCCGAGCTTCATCTTAAGAGCTGTGTGAGGGCTCGTTATTTTAACCTCTTTACCTGCCACCGCTATCGTACCTGTAGTCGGCCGTTCCATCCCGAAGAGGACTTTCATTAACGTTGTTTTCCCTGCTCCGTTTTCGCCTAACAGTGCATGGATCTCCCCTCTTTCGACCGAGAAGTCTACCCCTTTAATCGCTACTATGCTGTTTGGATAGACTTTGGTAATGTTGCGCATCTGGATGTATGGATCCATTATCAAGCCCCTTTCTTCAACTGGTTAGTTGTAAATTGAGTCAAGCGGTAGCGAGCATAGTATTATTCGAGCGCCTCGAGTACCGACCTTCTTGAATCTTCGGCCTTACTGGGCAACTCTTACCTTGAGAAATTTAGAACCAGGAGACTTTATGGCCTTACTCCAGCGCGCAACGCATCTAAATCCTCGCGCCTCATGCCAAATGCGGTCGGTACCACAATTTCACCAGCGATGATCCGTCTCTCCAAATCAGCTAACAGATAGCGGAATTCTGCCGGGACATGCTTACGGAAAATCCAGTTATCAGCGAGCCCCACCGCCCCTTCCGCCAATCCGAGAGAATTTGCTTCGCCAAAGGGAAGAGTTCCATCAACAAAGAGTCTTAATGCATAAAGGAGTGACATATCCACTCGTTTGAGCATTGAGGAGAGAATACGGCTTGCTGTAGCAGTATCTCCTTTCAATTCCTGAAAGATAAGCGCTTGATCAGAGTCGACACCAATGGCGTAATAATCTTTGACCCTTACTGCTTGCAGCAGGCCCAATCCTGTCAGAGAAGCAGCATGAAATACAATGTCCACTCCGGCCCGGAATTGTGCCAAAGCAAGTTCCTTTCCACGGGCAGGATCAGCAAAAGTTCCGGCATAAGAGATGAAGATGCGGATATCAGGATAGATATAACGGGCGCCGGCAATATACCCTACGAGAAAATCATTGATCACCGGTATATCCATCCCACCTAAGAAACCAATTAATGGCTCGGGGTTTGCTCGTTCCATAGCAGAAGTAGTGACTAAGGCAGCTAATGCACCAGCAAGGAACGCCCCTTCATTCTGGGTATATAAGATCGAATGCACATTAGTAAGGCCGTATCGCTGGTAATCAACAGCAGCATCAAAGATAAGAAACCGCCTATCAGGATGGAGCCGTGCAACTTTATGGAGGTGAGCTCGCATTTCCCATGTCCCTACAATGATCAGATCATAGTCTTCGTAGGCAATATCGCTTAACGTCGGCCCCCATATTGCGGGATTATGGTGCATCTCGACGATAGTGTAAGTAATCCCCAACTCTTTTGCGGCAGCAGCCAGACCTCGCGCTGCAGAATCAAAAAAAGAGAGATCGCCCAACGTCCCTGAGACAAGAAGGACAACATTTATCGGTTCTCTCTGACCTCCACGGATACACAGACCAGTACCCACTACAAGCAAAACTATCATTCCAATCAAAAATTTATTATACCAGACGCGACAAAACATATGACTATTACTACCTCCTAATTAAATGATTTAGCTGTCGCCAACCGATCAGTTCTGATCTTTGATCTTTGATCTTTGATCTTTGATCTTTGTAGATATTCGTCCTTGCAACAGAATAATCTTCTACTGAATTATCTTTAATAAATGCGCCTCTTTCAAGTTTGCGAATTA
>CAZORT010000012.1:0-13364 GCA_964582575.1 uncultured Thermotogae bacterium | reverse complement strand
TCTGGTAAAGATATAGCTTTGACCTAACGCCAACAGAGAAGAGTTTATCTTGTTGAGAATTATTATGACTGTAGTATACTTTAACGTTAATTATCTTTAACGCTAATTACAATGAACGACAGGAGGAAACAATGTGGCAATTTTAACGATGAAAGAGATGTTAGAGACAGGTGTCCATTTTGGACATAAAAGAAGAAATTGGAACCCAAAAATGGTGCGGTATATTTTTACCGAGCGCAAAGGGATTCATATCATTGACCTTGAACAGACGGTTCACTTATTTGAACAGGCTTATTTTTTTGTTCGTGATGTAATCGCCGAAGGAGGAGAAATTCTCTTTGTCGGAACGAAAAAACAGGTACGTCTGACGATAGAGGAAGAAGCGCGTCGATGCGGAGCACATTACGTTAGCCACCGTTGGATCGGCGGTCTCCTCACTAATTTTGCAACGATTCAAAAGTCCATTGCACGGATGAAAAAACTTGAACAGATGGTCGAAGCAGGGGAAATGGAGCTGCTGCCAAATAAGGAGACCACTAAACTTCGCCGTATTTTAGCTAAGTTGCAACAAAATTTCTCTGGTCTGAAAAATTTCACTCGTATCCCTGCTGCTCTATATGTTATAGATACTGAAGTAGAAGCAACCGCAATCCACGAAGCACTGCTCCTTAAAATCCCCATAATTGCTATAATCGATACTAATGGTGATCCTGATGTGATCACTTTTCCTATCCCAGGTAATGATGATGCTATCAAGGCGACCAAACTGATTACCTCGCGCATTGCCGATGCAGTATTAGAAGGTCTGGCAGGAAGGAAAACTGAAGAGGAGAGAGAAGAGCTGTCAGTAAGTGCAGACGTAAACTCAGAAGAAAGACCGGTTACGGAGAGCACAAACGAGCTGCCAGTAGAAGTAAAAGCGGAAGAGAGCGAGACTGACGGCGTCGGTAGATGATATTACTCAGCCGGAGAGAGAAGATAATAACCTTGCAGCTATTCCAGAGAACGAGAATTTAGCCGAAGAAGGAGAGCAAGTAAAGTGAATATTTCACTTAATGATATTAAACGATTAAGAAAAATGACTGGCGTCGGTATAATGGATTGTAAAGTTGCGCTACAAAAGGCAGATGGCGATTTGGAAAAAGCGCAGAAATTTCTACGTGAACAAGGGCTAGATCTATTAGCGCATAAAGATAAGGATAGTTTGCAAGGTCGTGTTGAAGCTTATCTTCATCATAACGGAACATTGGGTGTGTTAGTTGAGATAAGCTGTCAAACAGATTTTGCGGCTAACAGCGCTGAATTTCGTGAGTTTTCCCGCGATATAGCGATGCATATTGCTGCTGGCCGTCCCCTGTATGTTGCACCTGAAGATGTGCCCGAGGAAGTTATCGAGACAGAACGCGAGATATATCGTAAGCAGATCGAAAAAGAGAATAAACCAGCGAAGATTGTTGAACAGATCATCAACGGCCGATTAAATAAATTTTATGAGCAAGTCTGCCTGTTGAATCAGCCATTCGTTAAAGATGATAGTAAGACCATCGCTGAGGTGCTCGGTGAGCTAAGGATAAAGATGACCGAAATGATCACAATCAAACGATTTGTTCGATTTGAGGTTGGAGCGGAGGATTGACACCAACAATGAGACGGACGCCGCAAGATCAACATCGCCGGATGTTGTTGAAACTAAGCGGCGAAGTATTCAGCGGAGGGGAGACTCCGCTCGCTCTTTCAGCGATTGAGTATATTACTTGCGAAATTACCGGTTTAGAAAAGACTGAATTAGCAATCGTTCTCGGAGGAGGAAACATCATTCGCGGCAAAGCCACTGAGTGGATGGCACAAGCAGATGCTGATTCAGTGGGAATGTTAGCGACAGTGATAAACGCAATCGCTCTTCGTTCTTTACTTGAATGTAAAGGGCATGAAGTATTGATCCAATCAGCGCTCGTCACTCCATTTACCGAAAAAATTTCATACCGTGCAGCGCAAATTGCGCTTACAGAAGGGAAGATTGTGCTCTTTGCTGGAGGTACGGGCAATCCATTTGTCACGACTGATACAGCAGCTGCAATACACAGCATCGGGATCAATGCAACTCTGTTAGCAAAAGGATCTAAAGTTAACGGTGTCTTTACCGCTGATCCTGTGATCGATGAGAAAGCAGAGCATATTCCCCATCTCACCTACGAAGATTTCATCTCTAACCGCTATCGCGTGATGGATTTGACTGCCATTCAACTCTGCAGTGAACATAACATAGAGATCGTGATCTTCGATATCTTCCAACCAAAAGCACTAACTGCGGTATCAGCGGGTAAACTGTATGGGACTCGCATTACTAAATTGTTAAGACCAGCTTAGTCATAAGCAAACTAATCATTGGTAAGAGGTTCACGGTAAAGTAGTTCAGAGAGGGCTCATGGTTCGGAAAGAGTAATCGATAACGAGTTAAGAAAGGACTTCGTGGTCAGGGACGACCACAAGTGGCAGTTCGCCTTCCCGTGGGTACCTAGCCTCCTGTGCAAGTTCGCACGCAGACTGGTAAGCGTGCGTAGGCAGGAGACGGTGAACCAGAAACATTGAACCTAAGCCGCAGATGACAGATGCACTATCTATCCATGGACCATTGTTTTACCGATTGATAATCGTTCGGCGGGTAAGTAATTTAAGAATATCAATCTTGCCTGCTGGGTGATCCTTTCTATCTCTTTCCTTGGATTACTAAATTTATAATTGCGCCGCAGCGCAGTATATTTTACATCTGCATATGGATGCAGCGGCAGCAGATCAATTCTGGTCACTATCTCTCCGGCAGAAGCAATCAGTTGCGCCATTTCCTCCCAGATACTCTGATTGTCGTTATAACCAGGAATAATCGGAATTCTGATCCATATCTCGGTATTCTGGTTAGCTAATTTTTTGAAGTTGGCAATATTCAGCGCTGACTTTACTGATCGGTCATCAGTATGTTTGATGTCGTATAACCAAAGATCAACGACTGGCAGAAACCGCGCTATTATCTTCCAAGGAACTGCGCCTGAAGTATCAATTGCTGTATGAATTCCAGAGTCTTTTACCCGCTGACAGAGCTGGTAAGAAAAATCTTCGCTTAACAGTGGCTCGCCACCGGAAATGGTCAATCCACCATTAGTTTGCTTGTAAATCATCTGATATTTAAGTAGATCATTCAGCAGCCAATCAATTGTATATTCCTTACCAGCAAAGGATAATGCACCTGAGGGACAGATCTGCGCATATTTATAATACCTTGGATCGGCAGGATCTTTTATCTCAATTGGCATCTGATCTTGCAAGAGATCTCTCTCTGCTGCCTTGAGACAAAGACCACATTTAATGCAGAATTGTTTATAAGTGAGCACCTCTTGCGCAACTAACTGTGTTTCTGGATTATGGCACCATTCGCACCGCAAGGTGCATCCTTTAACAAAGATCGTATATCGGCACCCCGGTCCGTCAAGGATTGAGTCTCTAACGATTTTGGTGAGCAGCAACTCCTAACCTCGTTGCGGAGTTCGGGAAAGAATGATCTCTTGTAACTCTGGGGTAAGTTTAACCCAATTAGCAGTATATCCAGAGACACGGATCGTCAGATTTGGATATTTTTCCGGATGTTTTTGCGCGTTACGTAGCAGCGCTGGATCAACTACATTAAACTGTATCTGCGACAGGCCATTATCGTTCCACAATTTCAGCAACGCTTTCATCCATTCAATACCCTGTTCTCCTTCCAAAAGTTCAGGCGCAATCCACTGATTTAGTAGCAATCCTTTAGTGCCGACATGGTCCACCTTACCAACTGAAGAGAGGATAGAAAAGATGCCGTTGCTATCTGTGCCGTGATCAGGAGAGATACCGCCATCGGCTACGGGTCGTCCTGCTAATTTGCCGTCAGGCAATGCACCAGTCATGCTCGCCGTAGCTTGGTAGATGGATACACTTTGCGCCACGATTGACCAATAGTGCCCATTGATGTCAAAGGTTTTCGTGGCAATATCTGAACAGATCTTAAATACCTCACGCGCAATTTCATCGACATACGAGTCATCATTACCAAATTTAGGCACTTTATTGATGCACTCCTGCCGCATCGCTTCTTTCCCTTTCCAATTAGATTTAATTGCATCAGCTATCTCTGTGAGAGTATATTTATTCTCTTCAAAAACAAGTTTTTTAATAACCGCAAGCGAGTTCACAACATTGATTACCCCTACCATATTGAGCCAACAGTTATTCGGATAATCTTCATAAGTAACAGCATCAAGGCCTGTCTGCAGGGGCGAGCGATGTAAAGCGGAAGCCAACGGATTGAGGCGGTACATCTTCTCATAATGACGCGCTAAATTTCGGACATTGACCGCAGTTTTGATTGCAAAAGTCAATTGTTTACGTAGCGCAGATAGAACGTCTTCATAGGATTTAAATTCCGATGCTGGGCGTTCATTCGGCCCGATCTTTTCTCCGGTTATGAGGCAGTTCCCCTCATTTAATGCCAACTCCAGATTCTTTGCGACAATTATAGTTAACGCTAACCGTTTAGTGGTGTTACAGGAATCAACCGGGCAACAAGAGACGCAGCCGACTACACCAGAGTTACGTGCTGCTTCGATCGGAATGCCTTGACGCATCAAGCTTTTCACCATCCAATCAACATTAGTGAGCGATGGATAACCGAGCCCGGTCCGGATCGTTTTGATCGCTTCCACGAGTGAAGAATCGCGCATCTGTTCATGGTACATAAATGCGATCGTTGGTTGGTTAAGCCTGACGCTCTGTGCTGCTTGCAAGATAAGATCTGTAAGTTCATTACATGCATCGGTGCCGTCAGATTTTACTCCTCCGAGCGACCAAATTGGTAATGCGCCATTCCCTTCAAAATGAAGACGGCGTTTACGCGAGAAGAAAGCGCCTAAGGCTTGCACCTTAATCATCAGAGACTCAACCAACTCTTGTGCTTGGTGGCGGGTGATTTTACCGTCGTCGATTACATCTTTTTTGTAGAACGGCCAGAGAGATTGATCAATACGGATCAGAGACCCAAATGCAGCGCTATCAATGCAAGTGAAGATTAAATGAAGAAAGAAAAAACCCTGACAAGCCTCCCAAAAGCTTGCCGGAGGCTCCTTCAGAGTAGTCTTTAGAATTTCAGCGATCTGCAGCAGTTCTTCGCTACAAAGCAAGTTACTTTGCGCTCTCTCTAACACAAGCTTATGGAATCGATCGACATATGAGTCTAACCCATCCAGGGAGAGCAACATCGCCTCATACAGATAGCGAGCGTTGATAAGCTCGCTTGAAGCTTCTTCTTCTATTTGCTCTTTGGTTTCATCCAGTTTAGCGGTGATCTTCTCTCTGATCTTTCTGGTTCCATTTTCAAATGTATAATCCCAGTTGGGCATACAGTGCTGGATACCATCCTGCCAAGTAGTACTAATAAAACTCGAAGATGTACAGACAACTTTTTTGATCCAGTCACTCATATTCTCTGTAACTTTGCTGGCAATATTCCTTCCTTCCCAGTATTGCAGTAACTCCTCGGCTATCTTGCGATCCTGTTCACGTACATATCCATCTGCTATTGCTTCTTGCAACAAGTTGCAATTTATTTCCGGGAATATCGGCAAAGCATGCGGGTCTGCATGTGGGTTCCCCACAATTAACTCGCCAGGAAGGATACCAATAGAGATATTCTTTAAAACATGAGCCAATCCTTTAGCGCGTCTGATAACAGGCTCACAGCCCTCTGATCGCTGATAGGAGTCCATATATAACTTGGCGCGGGAGAGATCAACAAAGATCCCATCTTTATACTTGCCAGCATAACTTGCTTTTGATACCAGATTATCTCTCAACGTTCTTATTCGATCAGTACATCCAAGTTTCATAGTAATACCTCCAACTAGTAAACAAAGTATAACGTTACATAACTAAAATTTCATTCTGCTCATTAGGAGCCAACACTTAAACAGGAGCATCAGATAAACCATCTTGGTTCTTGTTATAACTATGTATTATTTTATATATTTCAGTCTCACTCATAGTGGCAGTTGATCTTTTCGCCTCTTCCAGAATGGTCTTCATTATCTCTGGATCCTGCTCTAATCCTCTTTCCTGAAACCAATATTGGACATTGGCTTTCCCGCTCATCGGCCCGATCTCAATAATCTGCTTAAAACCGAAATCATGCGCTGGGATGGCAGAATAGATTAGATCCCTCAGCCAATAATCTTCTTCTTTAGCGATCGACTTGATGATCGCTGCAGCATGGGTGCCCGTAGCTGTTCTAAATGCATCCTTACCTACTACCGGGTAATTAGGGGGGATTGACACTTTGCAATAGCGGGAGACAGCATCACAATATTCTTTCAGTGTTGTTAAGTCACGCTCGATGATCCCTAAGAGTGTCAGATTAATCAGAAGCATGTCCATCGGTGTGTTGCCAGCTCTCTCGCCGATGCCTAATGCGGTTCCGTGGATACGGTCAACTCCAACCTCAATAGCAGTCAATGTATTTATCAGTGCCAGTCCCCGGTCAGAATGGCCATGCCAGTCAATCTTAATATCTTTTCCGGTCGGTTCAATGATCTCAGTTTGTACATACCGGATTAATGCTCTAACGCCAGCAGGAGTTGCATGCCCCGCAGTGTCGCATAGACAGACCCGCTCCGCTCCATATTCAATCGCCGTAGTCAGTAGTTTTTTCAGCGTCTCTGGATCGGTTCGTGTCGTATCTTCAGTAACATACATCACCAAACAATGATTGGAAGCTGCAAACTTGACAGCCTCTCGTGTCTGTTTAAGCAACCGATCTAAATCCCAATCTTCGGCATATCTACGAATCGGGCTTGATCCAATGAATGTATGGACCTCAATCGGTAACCCAACTCGCTGTGAAATATCGACTACTGGTTGAATATCGGCAACTAATGCCCGTGCCGCACATCCAGCCTGAATAGATAGATTGCACTTTACAATCTCTTTGGCCAGCCGCTCTACATCACTGAAGATCTTCTCGCTTGCAGCAGGAAATCCAATATCAGCGATATTAATCCCTAATCCATCCATCAGATGCAGGATTTCTAATTTCTGCTCTACAGTCGGATTAGTTACAGAGGGTGACTGCAAACCATCGCGTAGCGTTTCATCATCCAACTCGACAGTAAAATTCAATGACTGAATATCTTGTTTATTCCAATCATAGATCAAAGATTCTTTTTTCATCTTAATGCTGACCTGCCCCTGCTGGTAGAGTACCAGCAAATATCACATCAGTGTTATGTCCACACTACTCTGTCATTTCGAAGGAGTCTTCACGACTGAGAAATTTTAGATTTGTCCCTGCCCTGTGTGATAAGATTCACAAGGCATGCAGTCAAAATGATATCTCTTGAATCTTCTGTAATAAAATTATAGCCGTTACGGTTTGGTTTAACAACAGGGAGTGTTAAGAAGGAATGAGGGAAGACGGTTTGGGTACGAGTAACTCTCGCTTCGTAAACCTTATACACCTCTGAACCTTGAACATGTCAACGGCCTGGGTTAGATTGCTCTCCGAAGATCGCTGTACCAATTCTAACCATTGTCGATCCTTCCTCAATCGCTATTTGCCAATCATTGCTCATGCCCATTGACAGCACCTCCATATCAACATTCTTGATCTGTGCTCTGGCAATGGTGTCAAAGAGAGCTCTGGCGCGTTTAAAATATGGTCTTACCTGTTCCTGCTCAATGAAATATGGCGGCATCACCATCAGTCCCTTAACGCGCAGGTGCGTGCAGCGAGGCAAAATGAGTAATAACTCTTCTAAAGCAGCTTCTTCAATGCCGGATTTGGTCGCTTCTTCGGCAATGTTAACTTCAATTAATGCGGAGACAATTTGACCGTGTGCTGTGGCCAGACGGTCGATCCGCTCGGCCAGTTTGAAAGAATTAAGACTTTGAATAAGGTTGAAGATGTTGAGTGCTTGCCGCACTTTATTTCTCTGCAAATTACCGAGCATATGCCAGTTGGCAAAAGCAGAGATTTCCGCCCTCTTCCGCTCTGCCTCTTGTACGTAGTTCTCGCCGATAACAGTAATACCGGCACTGATCGCTTCATTTATTTCATCACTTGTACGTCCCTTTGTCGCTGCGCACAAAGAGACATTATTGGGAATCTGCTGCAGTAATATCTCCACCCTCTTTCCAATTATCATTCTTCGATCTGTTTTTACCATTACATGCGAATCTTATCACGCAAGTACAACAAGATCAATCGCTTTTGCCATAAACTTCTTTTTCGCTCTTCTTCGTCTGGAAGACTTGCCGCCGATCCGGTAAAATTGAGGGACTGTCTTGTCTCTCTCCGGCGACACAATGTTAGATTAAAGAGAATATCAGAGAATTATGGTAACGACTGAAACAAAACCAGGCTTTCAAATTACGCAGCGCCTCTCTCCTACCGGTGATCAGCCGGAGGCGATCGCCGCGTTGACCAAGGGGATCTTTGCTGGTCTTAAGTATCAGACACTTCTCGGCGCAACAGGAACAGGTAAAACGTTTACGATTGCTAATGTGATTGCCAATGTACAACGGCCGACTTTACTTATTGTCCATAATAAGACATTGGCGGCTCAGCTATGTAATGAGTTACAAGAGCTCTTTCCCCAAAATGCAGTCCATTACTTTGTATCGTATTATGATTATTATCAACCTGAAGCCTATCTTCCCCAGACCGATACTTATATTGCAAAGGATACTGCAATCAATGATGAGATTGATCGTCTGCGCCATGCGGCGACGAGCGCCCTCCTTAGCCGGCGCGATGTAATTATCGTTGCCAGTGTTTCGTGTATCTATGGTCTCGGTTCACCAGAGAACTACGGAGCAATGTCGCTAACTATTACGCAAGGTGAGGAACAGGATCGCGACGCGCTAATGCACAAACTTGTTATTCTCCAATATGCACGTAATGAGATTGGCTTTACGCGCGGAACATTCCGGGTACGCGGTGATACATTGGAGATCATCCCTGCAGGTGAGGAGAACGTTATCCGAATAGAGTTTTTCGGCGACATAATTGAGCAGATATCTATTCTCAACCCTGTCTCTGGAGAGCTAATCCGCACAGAGAATGAGGTGATTATCTATCCTGCTTCTCACTTTATATCGCCACAAGAAAAGATGGAACGGGTGATCACCACGATCAAAGAAGAACTGGCAGAGCGATTAGAGCAATTAAACAGGGAAGGGAAACTACTGGAAATGCAGCGTCTGGAACAAAGAACACGGTATGATTTAGAAATGATGCGTGAGATGGGCTATTGTTCAGGGATAGAAAATTATTCCCGCCATCTTGATGGCCGTGTTGCTGGTGAACCGCCCGCAGTGCTCATCGATTATTTCTCCGATGATTTTCTCCTGGTAATCGATGAGTCGCACCAGACGATACCGCAAATCCGCGCAATGTACCACGGAGATCGCGCTCGGAAAGAGACTCTGGTCGACTTTGGTTTTCGTCTCCCCTCGGCGCTCGATAACCGGCCGCTCACTTTTTCTGAATTCGAGGAACGAACAAACCAGGTGATCTTTGTTTCCGCTACACCTGGCCCGTATGAAATCAGCTATAGCAGCCAAATAGTAGAGCAGATCATCCGACCGACTGGCCTTGTTGATCCTATGATCTCAGTACACCCAATTAAAGGTCAGATTGATCATCTGATCAATGAGATCGAACTTGTGACAACGCGCGGGGAACGTGTGTTGGTAATAACACTTACCAAGCGGATGGCAGAAGACCTGACTGAATATCTTGTTGATATGGGCAAACTGGCACGTTATCTGCACTCAGAGATCGATACTCTTGACCGGATCGAGATTTTACGCGATTTACGCGTTGGGAAGTTCGATGTACTTGTGGGGATAAATCTGCTGCGGGAAGGACTCGATCTGCCAGAGGTCTCTTTGGTTGCGATCCTTGATGCGGACAAAGAAGGGTTTCTCCGTTCTACTACTGCGTTGATCCAGATTATCGGCCGTACATCACGGAACGTCAACGGTAAAGTGATTCTGTATGCTGATCAAATCACAGATTCTATCCGTCGGGCAATCGATGAAACAAATCGCCGTCGCGCCATTCAGCTCGCCTATAATGAGAAACATCAGATTGTCCCTCAGACGATTAAGCGCGAGGTCACGGACATCCTGCGCGGACTTTCGGCGCAGACAATTCGCTCACCACAAGCAGATTATCAGTATGAGACCTTAAGTACAGTGGATAATGGAGAACGATTAAGTGGTGATGTATTGCGGAAAAGGATTACTGCATTACAGAAAGAGATGCAGCAAGCAGCTAAGCAACTAGAATTTGAGCTTGCTACTATATTGCGCGACAAAATTAAGGAGTTAAAAGAAAGGTTATGAACGTCATTCGTATCAAAGGGGCACGTGAGCATAATCTGAAGAATATCGATCTTGAAATTCCGCGTAATGAATTAGTAGTAATTACCGGCATCTCCGGATCAGGAAAATCATCGCTTGCCTTTGACACACTTTATGCAGAAGGGCAGCGACGATATATAGAGTCTCTCTCTACATATGCACGTCAATTCCTCGGGCAGCTGCATAAACCAGATGTTGATTCGATTGAGGGACTATCACCAGCAATCTCCATCGACCAAAAGAGTCGCTCGCATAACCCGCGTTCCACAGTGGGGACAGTAACGGAAATCTACGATTACTTACGCTTACTTTATGCGCGGATCGGCCATCCTCACTGCTACAAATGCAAACAACCAATAACACAACTGTCAGCGGAACAGATTATCGAAGCGATTCTTACTCTCCCTGCGGGATCACGGATTCAGATTTTAGCGCCAGTAGTCCGTAATCGAAAAGGTGAATATAAGACAGTACTCCATGATATTCGGCGCGAAGGGTTTATTCGTGTTCGCATCGACGGTATTGTCCGTACGCTGTATGAAGATATTGAGCTCAATAAACGGCAAAAACATACGATTGAGATAATCGTCGATCGGTTGGTAGTAAACCCACTTAAACGCCATCGTATTGCCGACTCAGTGGAGACAGCTCTTAATCGGGGCGGAGGAATCGTTATCATCTTAATCGAACAAGGTGGTGAACTTCTCTACAGTGAACATTTTGCTTGCATAGATTGTGAAGTCAGTTATGAGGAGCTTTCACCAGGAATCTTTTCGTTCAATGATCCATATGGCGCTTGCACTCAATGTGATGGACTGGGCAGTCACAGAAAGATTGACGTTGATCTTGTCGTTGATCGCAGATTATCGATTAATGATGGTGCGCTGCGGCCGTGGGTAAACTCCAATAGTCGCTGGTTTAACGCGGAGATTGATGCGCTCTGTCGAACTTTTAAGATTGATGCCAATATGCCGCTGGCAGATATGGACCCGCAGCAAGAGAAGATCATCCTGTACGGCTCGGAAGGGAAGCCGATCTCTTTCCACTATCAGAGTACTACCGGTCGCAGACGGCTATATACACGACCATTTCACGGAGTTATTCCGACGTTGGAACGCTGGTATCAAGAGACGAATTCGGAAGAATGGCGTGATAAACTCGAACAGTACGTAGCAATACTCCCCTGCCCTGCTTGTAATGGCGCCCGATTACGGCCAGAAGCGCTTTCAGTCACCATCGCCAATAAGAACATTGCTCAGATAAGTGCGATGACAGTTAAAGAGGCATTTGATTTCTTTACGGAAATTAGCCTTTCAGGTCGCGAAAAATTGATTGCCGAGCAGATATTAAAGGAGATTCGCGCGCGACTGCGGTTTATGGTGGCAGTCGGCCTTGATTATTTGACACTTGACCGGACAGCCGGAAGTTTAGCCGGCGGTGAAGCACAGCGAATTAGACTTGCTACCCAGATCGGCTCTCAATTAACCGGTGTTCTCTACGTCCTTGACGAACCGTCGATCGGTCTTCATCCATTAGATAACCGGCGATTACTGGCAACATTGAAAGATCTGCGTGATCTGGGCAACACAGTGATCGTCATTGAACATGATGAGGAGACGATACGGGAGAGCGATTTTGTGATTGACATCGGTCCAGGCGCGGGAGAGAGCGGTGGTTATGTCGTCGTTGCCGGCCCGCCAGAGACGATTATGAATGAACCCCGCTCAATTACCGGTCGTTATCTGTCCGGTAATCTACAGATCGAAATCCCTGTAACACGCCGTCACGCCAACGGCACCGCACTCAATATTATCGGCGCTGCGCAACATAACCTAAAAGAGATTGATGTTCAGATTCCATTGGGTCTGTTCATATGTGTTACCGGTGTCTCTGGGTCAGGAAAGTCATCTTTGATTGAAGATATTCTTTACCGCGGTGTTGCGCATCAATTACGACTGGCAGTGAAACGACCGGGCATCCATCAACGGATAAGCGGGGTTGAGCACATCGATACTGTAATCGAAATCAATCAATCGCCAATCGGCCGTACACCACGCTCCAACCCAGCGACGTACACCAAAGTCTTTGATCATATTCGTAATATCTTCGCTACCGTTCCCAATGCTAAAGTTCGTGGTTACAACGTGGGAAGATTCAGCTTCAATGTCAAAGGTGGCCGCTGTGAATCGTGCCACGGACAGGGGAAGGTGAAGATTGAGATGCACTTTCTCCCTGATATCTATATTCCCTGCGAGGTATGCAAAGGGAGTCGCTATAACCAGGAAACTCTGCAAATTCGCTATAAGAACCGTACGATTGCTGACGTCCTCGCAATGAATGTCGATGAAGCGTTATCCTTCTTCGAAAATATTCCAGCAATCAAGAATAAACTAACAACACTCCATGATGTTGGTTTGGGATATATAAAGCTTGGGCAACCAGCGACTGAACTTTCCGGAGGCGAAGCACAGCGAATTAAACTATCACGCGAGCTCTCCAAACGAGCAACTGGCAGAACATTGTATATCTTAGACGAACCGACAACTGGGCTGCACGCCGCTGATGTTAAACAACTACTCCGCGTCCTCCATCGACTCGTTGATGGAGGGAATACAGTAGTGGTGATTGAGCATAATCTCGATGTCATCAAAACAGCTGATTGGATCATTGATCTTGGCCCAGGCGGCGGTGAAGCAGGAGGCAGAGTAATCGCCGTTGGCACACCGGAAGCAGTCGCGGAAAATGAGCAGTCTCATACAGGCCATTACTTAGCAGAGATACTTGCTAATGGTCGAAAAGCGCGTCAACATTCACAAAAAGAGACCGCATGCAGAGCAGAACACTGACTATTGCACAGGGAAACCTCCCTGTTCCAGCACCTTTCAAGTGTTTTTAGGTGAGGCAACGATACGATTTGGGGT
>CAZORT010000011.1:0-13485 GCA_964582575.1 uncultured Thermotogae bacterium | reverse complement strand
TTAATACGCGGCGGCGCGGAGGCGATACGTTTGGTTTTGGTCCAGGAGCGGGAGGGAATTTCGGTGCGTTAACATACGGCAATCTACTTGATGTAGACGAGTACTGTGCTGCTTTGCAAGCAGAACAATTTCCAGTTGCAATGAGAATGACCCTTTCCCGTAAAGATCATTTTACACGTTATGTGACTGAAAATTTGCTCGACGGATCAAGCGGCCTGAACATGAAAGAGGCAGAGGATCTCTTTGGATTCTCTGTTACGGCGGAGTTTGCAGCAGTGATTGATGATCTGCAAACGCGAGGGTTGGTTGAAATCAATGGAGAGAGACTCGGATTGACCCGTATCGGACGCATCTGGGGTCATAATATCGCTAAAAGCTTCTATCCGCAGGCATCAGCGCCAGCAGGTCATCCACATGGTGTGAGGAAATAGGAATGAGGGGAAGTGAGGACGTCTGGGTTAACCATGGAACGAGGGAAGATAATGTTGGCTTTTAAGCACCTGCTGCGCTAACTGATCAAGCTCGGTAAATGATAGGGTCTCGCCACGCGTTGTGGGGTCGATCGCTGCCTCTTTCAGAATCAGGTCGATCTCATCGGTCGGCACAATGTCACGTAAAGCGCGACGGATCATCTTACGGCGTTTGGTATACAGAACACGAACCATCGCAAAGAAAAATTTATCGTCCACAGAGAGACGCGGGTCGTTGTGGAAAGTGAGTTGCCAGATCATGGAATCGACTTTCGGAACAGGATAAAACGCTTGCCGGGAAACAGAACGGATGAGCTCAACCTCAGCATACGCTTGAATAAGAATCCCGAGCACCGATCCTTGCGGTCCGGGACTGGCAGCGACCTTCATCGCTACTTCCTGTTGAGTCATTAGTATTGCGCGCGTAATAGAAGATCGATTATCGATAATCTTACTCAAAATCGGCGCAGTACTCCGATAGGGAATATTTCCCACCACAACTACTTTACTCCCTGGAAAATGAGCGGCAAAATCAAAAGCGAGAAAATCTCCCTGCCAGAGAATGACATTTTTCAACGCCGTTGTTCTCATTTGCAAAATATGCGCTAATCGATGATCGATCTCAATTGCGACAATAGTCTCTGCAATGCGGGAAAGTTCCTCAGTCATCGTCCCTAAACCTGCGCCGATTTCAACTACTGTAACGGATTTATTGACGTTGACCAGCGAGATGATCGCCGTTAAGACATTGCGATCAATTAAGAAGTTCTGACCAAGCTTCTTACTCGGCCTGACCTGCTGCCAACGGAGCAATGCTGCTATCTGCTGCGGAGAAGTAAGCGATAATTGGTCAAAATTCGGTTTATTCATCAGGTTTGTAAACGAAAGTGTTGTCGATTGATGATCAAAGTATACTGTTTTCTGGCGATTGAGCAACGACTGTTAGTGGAATAACTGGGCGGCGGATTGGTCTTTTAGTGGCTGAGTAATTACATTTACGTTATTATTTAATATATTGTCGTAGACGTTAATTGAATATTGAATATCTGATCGCTGCGGAGGAACGGATGAGCAAACTTAACTTTATCACAGAGGCAATTCAGTCATTACAAGCGCAAGGATTATATAACACCATTCGCACAATTGAGAGTGCTGTTGATGCATGGACTATCGTTGACGGTCAGAGAGTACTTAATATGTGTTCTAATAATTATTTGGGGTTTGCTGCTGATTCTCGGCTTTGCGCTGCTGCTAAGGATGCGATCGATCAATTGGGTGTAGGGCCGGCAGCGGTACGCTCGATTGCCGGCACAATGAATATTCACATGGAATTAGAGCAAAAGATAGCTGCATTTAAACGGACCGAGGCAGCATTGTCACTCCAGTCGGGACTAGCCGTCAATATAGGAGTTATCCCACTTCTGATGGGGCAAGAAGATCTTATTTTCACTGATGAACTGAATCATGCCTCAATCATCGATGGCTGTCGTCTTACTAAGGCAAAGAAGGTCATCTTTTCCCATTGTGATGTCGCTGATCTGAAGCGGTTGCTGGCGGAGAATAAAGATATTAAGAAGAAATTAATCATCACTGACGGTGTCTTCTCTATGGACGGCGATCTGGCTCCCCTACCTGAGATTGTAACAGCAGCAGAGAAGTATGATGCGATGGTCATGGTCGATGATGCGCATGGTGAAGGAGTTCTCGGTGATCATGGCCGCGGGATTGTCGACCATTTTGCATTGCACGGGAGAGTTGATATTGAAGCTGGAACAATGTCTAAGGCATTCGGAGTAGTCGGCGGCTATATTGCTGGGTCGGCAAAGATAATTGAATATTTACGACAACAGGGCAGGCCGTTCCTCTTCTCTTCTGCGGCAACTCCAGCTGATGTGGCAGCTTGCATTGCCGCAATCGATATTCTCACTGAGACGGACGAACCAGTACGGCGATTATGGGAAAATACACGCTACTTCAAGGCGAAGATAAAGGAGCTCGGATTTGATATTGGCATCAGCGAAACTCCGATTACACCAATTATGTTAGGAGAAGCAAAGATAGCACAGGAATTTTCTCGGCGCCTCTTTGCGCGGAATATCTTTGCCCAAGCGATTGCTTTTCCAACGGTTCAACGCGGCAAGGCACGGATTCGCGTGATGATCTCTGCGGCTCATACTCAAGATGATCTTGATTTTGCTTTGCAAGGATTTGCTGCTGTCAGAGAGGAGATGGAACAATAAACTGAACGTTAATTAAGGAGAAAATAATGAAACAAGTAATCAGTAGTAAGTCTGCTCCACCAGCTGTAGGAGCTTATTCACAGGCGATTTTCGCCAATGGATTTATCTTTACTTCAGGACAGCTCCCCGCCGATAATGAGGGTAATTTGATTATCGATGATATTGCAGCAGCTACACGTCAAGCACTGCAAAATGTGCAGTCTATCCTGCAGGCGGCCGGCGGTGATATGGATGCTATTGTCAAAGCGACAATCTTTCTTACTGATATGGATGATTTTGCTGTGGTAAATGAGGTCTACGCCAAATTCTTCAACGGAGAACCTCCAGCACGATCTTGTGTTGCCGTAGCTGCACTTCCTAAGGGAGTTAAGGTCGAAATCGAAGCGATCGCTTATTTGAGCGGATAGAGGAGAAGATTATCGATCAGTCGTACCTTGCCGATCCTCACTGCTAAAGATACGAGCGCTGCTTGATCGATTACCGGTAATTCCTCTAATGTGTCAGCGGTAGTGATCGCCACATAATCAATCGCTACCAAAGGTTCTTTTTGCAGACAGGAGATCATTGCGCCGCGGATCGCGGCAGAAACAATGACACCCCTGCTGTGCATCTGTTTAGCTACATTCAGTGAGTGATAGAGAATTGAAGCTGCTTCTCTCTCTTCAGTGCTAAGAAGGAAGTTGCGACTGCTCATTGCCAGTCCATTAGGTTCGCGGAGAGTTGGCACAGATATGATCTCCACATCGATGTTTAAGTCAGCGACCATCTTAGAGATTACCAGCACCTGCTGCGCATCTTTCTGACCAAAGTAAGCCCGTGTCGGCTGGATAATATTAAACAGCTTAGCAACGATCGTCGTTACACCACGGAAGTGGCCGGGACGACTCCTTCCTTCTAAGCAGTCGCTGATTTTCTCTACTTCAACATAAGTAGCAAACCCATCTGGATAGATATCCTCGTCGGAAGGAGTGAAAACAAAATCGACTTTCTCTTCTTCAAGCAGTTCTAAATCACGTTTAAGGTCACGTGGATAGCGAGTAAAGTCTTGTAGAGAGTCAAATTGAAGGCGATTCAGGAAGATACTAACTATCACGACAGCATCGGTCTCTCTTGCTTTTTTAACAAGCGATAAATGGCCGCTGTGCAGAGCGCCCATTGTGGGAATGAACCCAACTGAACCGGTAATCCCTTTACGCTTAGCCCTAATTGCGGAAATCGTTCTTATTATATCCATATTTAATCTGAAAATTAAAGCTCGCTAAGGAGAGACTGATCGATTGTTGTGCTGTGATCAGCACTGGGGAAAGTTCCCTCTTTGACTTCATCGATGTAATCTGTGACCGCAGCAGTAATCGCTTGCGCCAAATTAGTGTATTGTTTGGCATGGCGAGGAACAGAACCCGGCAAGAAGCCTAAGATATCGCTTAATACCTGTACTTGACCATTACAATGCGGTCCAGCGCCGATTCCGATAGTCGGAATGGAGAGTCGCTCGCTGATTAATTTGGCAAGTAAAGATGGGATGCATTCTAACACAACGGCAAATGCGCCGGCCTCTTCAACGGATAGCGCATCGGTTAATATCTGACGCGCGCTGTGAGGTGTTTTGCCTTGAACTTTAAATCCACCCAGTTGATGAACTGACTGCGGTGTCAATCCGATATGGCCCAATACAGGAATACCACAGTCAACTATCCGCTTAATCGTCTTTGCTACTGTTTCGCCTCCTTCCAGTTTGACTGCCTGTGCTCCACCCTGTTGGATAAACCGGGCTGCATTTTCTAGTGCAACAGCGATCTTCGTGTGGTAAGTCATAAATGGCATATCACTTACGATCAATGCTCGCGTCGCGCCACGGACTACGGCGCGGGTATGGTGGATCATCTCATCGAGTGTTACCGGAATCGTTGTCTCATAGCCGAGCACCATCATTGCGAGGCTGTCGCCGACAAGGATTATCGGTACGCCAGCATTATCCACTAAACGGGCAGTAAGGTAATCATAGGCAGTGAGCATCACTATCTTCTCTTTCTGCTCGTACATTCTCGTTATTTTGTCAATTGTAATCCTCAATTTGGTTCTCCTGATCGATTTTCCTGTTAACCTTTTCCTTTGGTTTGTGGTTTGATATCAATGATCGCATTATCGGAATTTAAATAGACAATTTTAGGAATTAATTTGTGTGCTTCTTCCTCCGTCACCGAGCAATAGGCAAGGATGATCACTAAATCACCTTTGATCACCTCTCTGGCCGCCGGTCCATTAATGCAGATCTCTCCTGACCTTGCCTCTCCTTCGATCACATAGGTGCCGAGCCGCGATCCGTTGTTAATATTCAGCACTTCGACGCGTTCATACGGAAGAAGACCGGCCGCCTCCATAATATCACGAGCGATCGTGATCGACCCCTCATAGTGAAGATTCGCATCAGTTACACGCGCCCGATGAATCTTACTACTAAGCATCGTTCTCATCATCTTGACTCCTTTTAGCTAATAAATTGTATAGTTTCATTGCCGTTCTATCGTCGAGCCCGCCTTTGGCCGAGGCAATAGGGATCGTTTGTCGACCCAGTTCCTTGTACAGTTCAACGAGCGTCGGCATACTCTCCTGCAGGGACCGTAAATGCTTGTTAATCGTCTCTTCATCACCGCGACTGATCGGTCCGGTGAGAGCTTGCGGCAGCCCTATCCGGTTAATATTGTTGATCGTTCCTTGCAGCAGCGGCATTAGCGCAGTGATCACTTGCTCTGGCTCAATCGGCTCAACGAACGACTGCCATAGATTAACGGATAATTGTAACAAAGTTGCCATATAATTGCTGGCGAAGACCGCTGCGATGTGATAGAGGACTTTGTCTTTTCCCTGCAGCATAATCGACGTGCCATCAAGTGCAGCAACAACTCCTTTGAGGAAGGAGAGGAGGATCCCTTCTCCTTCAATCGCAAAGAAGGAGCCAGGTAAATTTACCTGTGCTTGCATAACGTCGGCAAACGACTGCAAAGGATGTAATGATCCGACCATCGCCCCATGTTCTTGCGGGACAGCAAGGAGTTCAAGCGAATATGCACCGCTGCAATGAATTACTTGGTGATGCGGTTGCCAAGTGATTGAAGCAGCGACAGTCGCGATCGAGGCATCAGGGGTGGTAATGAATATGGTATCCGCATTCTCTGCTACCTGCTGCGGAGTACATATCTGACATTTATATATCTTACCGGCTAAGCGAGCGGCTGATGCATGGCTACGACTGGCAACGGCCGTTATATGGTATCCGCGCTCAGCCAGCGCAGTTGCAAGTGCAGTGCCAACTCTTCCTGCACCGATAAATCCTAATCGACGCTCTTTATAATCCATCTGTTGTTCTTTTTTGCTATACCGGCCGTCATTTAGTAAGAAGTTTCACTGCTCGATCGAGTATGTGCTGCGCGACTACGGACTTGTCAAGTAACGCAAGTTCGTCGATGCCACCGTTGCGGTCGATGATCACCACTTGGTTCTTATCAGCGTTGAATCCACTGCCTGGAATAGTGATGTCATTAGCAATAATAAGATCGAGATCTTTCTGATCGAGTTTTTTCTTTGCATTACGCAACAAATTCTCTGTCTCCGCTGCAAAACCGATCCGGAGCGGTCTTGGCCGGTAAGTTGCTGTTTCAGCGAGAATGTCAGGTGTTCTTTCTAACGTAAGGTCCCATCGTTGATCAGCCTTCTTTACCTTGTTTTTTCGCGTCATTATTGGGCGATAATCAGCTACTGCCGCTGCCATGATTAGAATATCGGCTTGAGATATCTTCTCACTCACGGCAGCAGCCATCTCGGCAGCGGTCTGTACAGCTGTTACTTCAATTCCAAGCGGCTTAGGCAGGGATGTAGGCGCACTAATCAGTTGTACTTGTGCTCCGCGATCACGTGCGGCAGCAGCAATGGCATACCCCATCTTTCCCGACGAGCGGTTGCCGATAAACCGGACTGGATCGATCGCTTCCTGTGTACCACCGGCGGTAATTATGATCTGTTTGCCAATCAGATCTTTCCTGCGATCCAGCAAATTGCAGATAGTAGTCACAATCTCAGCGGGAGGAGCAAAGCGGCCTAATCCTGTGCCGCCTGAAGCGAGATGGCCATCGACCGGGCCGATGATAGTGAATTCACGGCGGCGTAATTCAGCCAAATTCTGTTCTGTGATCGGATTATTGTACATACCCGTATGCATTGCCGGTGCAATGACTATTGGCGCCGCAGTTGCCAGTACAGTGCAAGTAAGATTATCATCAGCAATACCATTTGCCAGTTTGGCAATGATATTTGCGGTAGCGGGAGCAATGACGACCAAATCAGCTGCTTCGGCTAATGCAATATGTTCGATGGTAAATGGAGAAGCAAGTTGGAACATATCGAAGACTACAGGACGGGCGGTAATGGTGCGAAAGGTCAGAGGTGTAACAAACTCTGTCGCTGCTTTGGTCAAGATAACCTCTACATTGATCTCTCTTTGAGTTAACTGACTGGCAATTTCCACAGCTTTATAAGCGGCTATCGATCCTGTCACTCCGAGCACAACTGTTTTTTTGTTACCCATTTTTGAAACCTCGCTACGCCTAATGTTATGGGCATTCAACAAGAATCCCATACCAGTTTAGACGTTAATTTAAGTTAAATCAAGGATCAGTTTCGGCGAACTTTCTAATATAGAATGTAACTATTCAGTCTCCGTAATTAGACTAATAAAGTAGAACATTGTCACGGGCTTGCGCGTGCTGGAATAACAGAGTTCCAATCAACGGCAGCTTGAATAGCGTCGATGATCTGTCTACCTGTTTGCGTGCGAACACGCACAGGGAGGTAAGCAGACTGATTAGTTACGTAATCCCAACATTTGTTATTGCGCACCAGTAATTTCATTGCCAGTAATTGCTCCTGTTCCGCAGAAAACAAGCCATAAAAGTGCCAATGAGTTCAGCAGTATATTTTTCATCGGTAATATCACCGTAATATACGTAGACTACTGTCATATCAACGATACTCTGTCATTTCAGAGGAGTCTTCACGACTGAGAAATCTAAAGATTTCTCCTGCGGTCGAAATGACATCTCTTGATTGACACGACACTACATTATTGTTGGCAAACCAGTTTATTATAATAGAGGAATGAGTTAAGAAAAGACGGCTCCGCGGTTCAAGGTTGGAAAACCGGCCCTCCCTGTCATTGCGAAGAACGCCTTGTCAACTGAGTAATCAATACACCAATAATCGTTACTGTAATACCAACCACTTTAAGGAGAGTTATATCCACTCCTATCAGCAGAACATCACCAGTCAATGCAATCACTGGTATCAGATTTGCGGCGACAGACACCTGAGTGGCTGGTAGATTAGTAAGAGCATAATGTATGCTAAAAAAAGCAACTGCTGACGAAAGTACCCCCAGAAAAAGCACCCCCCAGATAATCGATATATTAATGTGCTCAACCCAATTGAATCCATCCCTCCAGGCAAGCGGGCCAAAGAGAATAAGGGAGAAGAGAAACGAATAAAAGGTCACCTGTAGGGGAGTGATGCGTTGTAATATATCTTTAACAAGCACTGTTCGTGTTGCAGCACAACCTACCGCTCCCAAAATTAGCAAATCACCGAGCAATGACGCACCGGGCGCTTGTCGCTTCAGACCAATTATCAAAAAGACCCCCAAAAAAGCAATAATAATTCCCAATCCTTTCATCCAAGTAGCTTTTTCTTGTCGCCGCAGAAGAGCAATCAGGAAAACGGCAATGGGAATCGTAGCGATGATCATCGCTGCACGACTCGGTAGAGTATGCGCTATTCCAAATGTCTCAAATATGAAATATCCAATCGGGCCAAGTAACGTCAATCTGGTAATAATTAGCAGATCCCGGCGTGGTAAACGTATTTCTCCTTTTATCACAACAAAAGGCGCCAGCACGAGCATAGCAATAAAAAACCGCAGAAAAAGAAGCATAAATACAGGTATTGTTGCGACTACCTGTTGGACTATCAGAAATGAAAATCCCCAAATAAAGATCGCCATAAACAGTACCATATAAGCAATCAGCGGTCTGTTTTTTATATGCATCAAAGATTTTCCTTACGCGATAAAAAATTAAGATTAACGAAGATTATCGTTTTTTTTTATATCACTATTCAACCGATCAATGACAGAGGGGAATGGTACTCGTTACTCCTCCTAACCTCCTTTCCTTGACAACGATCGGAAAATTCTGCATTATGATCTTTGCATTTAAGGGGAGCTCAAAAGTTGGGCTGAGAGGAAATTTATCTTGTTAGCAAGAGGCAATGATATTTCGACCCGTAAAACCTGATCTGGATAATGCCAGCGGAGGGAGAAAAGGCAGCTATATTCTACTCCGCTCATTGTACGATCAGAGCGTGCAATTATCTTTGCCGCAGCAAGAGAACCCTCCATTAGATAGAATTCTTCATCATAACCAGGAGGTTAGATAAATGAAGATAGACGATGTTTTAGTATCGCGACTCCTAATTGAGGAGTACATGGCAGATTTTTTAGAGTGGCTGCAGGTTGATGTTGCGATTGTCGGCGCAGGACCGGCCGGTCTGACCGCTGCTTACTACCTCGCTAAAGCCGATATCAAAGTGGTTGTCTATGAGCGAAAACTTTCGATCGGTGGCGGAATGTGGGGCGGTGGAGCGATGTTCAGCAGAATCGTAATCCAAGAAGAGGCAAAACAGATATTAGACCAATTTAAGATAACTAGTATTGCAAAGGGAAATGGCTACTATGTGGCAGATGCCATAGAAACAATTACACTGTTGGCGGCAGGAGCGATTCAGGCAGGGGCTAAGGTTTTTAATCTAATTCATGTTGAAGATCTATTGCTGCGCAACGATCGAGTAGAGGGTCTCGTTTTACAGTGGAGTCCAGTTGAGATGAGTGGGTTGCATGTCGATCCAATCACCATCGGCGCCCGTGAAGTTATTGATGCTACTGGTCATGATTGCGACGTGGTGAAGATACTTCTTAATAAAGGGAAGGTCAAAATAGATACAGAGACAGGTGGCATGCTCGGTGAGCGCCCGATGTGGGCTGAAAAAGGCGAGAAGATGACTGTGCAACAGACCAAGCAAATTTACCCCGGACTTTATGTTGCAGGGATGGCAGTAGGCGCTGTATTTGGCACACCACGTATGGGAGCAATCTTTGGAGGGATGCTCCTCTCCGGAAAGAAAGCAGCGCAGATCATCGCCCAGAGATTCTCATAACTGTCTTTGGGCTCTGTTGGTGAACAGATACAAACATAAGGAGTAATAATTAATGGATAAAGAAAAATTTTTTCATTCTCTACAAAGAGAGACTGATCCAATCTTTACGAAGATATTGAACCATCCCTTTGTATTAGGAATCGGCGATGGAAAATTACCAGAAGATAAATTTTGCTTTTACATCAAACAAGATTACCTCTTTCTCATCGAATACAGCCGTGTTCTTGCATTGGCCTCTGCCAAGGCGCAAGAACTCCATATAATGGGAAAATTCGCTGAGCTACTCCACTCCACCCTCAATGTAGAGATGGACTTGCATCGGCAATATGCAATAAAATTCGGGATCTCCGCAGCAGAATTACAGGGAGCGGAAATTGCACCGACTGCACAAGCATATACCGATCACCTGCTGCAGACCGCCTTCTCAGGCTCACTGGGAGAGATCATTGCTGCGATCACTCCTTGCGGATGGGGATACTATAAAATTGCTACCCATCTATCTGGGAGAGGAATGCCGACGCATCCCTTATATCGAGAATGGATCAAGATGTACGCTTCGCAGGAGTTCGGAGCTCTTGCCAGTTGGTTATGTGATTTACTCGATCAGCGAGCGCTAGCCGCAGGAGATGAAGAAAGAAAGAGAATGGCAAATAAGTTTATTTCCAGTACTAAATACGAATATCTCTTCTGGGAAATGGCTTATACTTAAGGAAAGGTGGTCAATCTAACAATGGATCGGGCAGTAGACTGGCGGCTCTGCATCATTACTTGTCCAAAATTATCTCGTAATAGATCGCACCAACAAGTGGCAGCCGCAGCGATCGCCGGTGGTGCAACTATGATTCAATTACGTGATAAAGAGGCCTCAATCCCTGACTTAATCAGAATAGGAGAAGAGCTTCGACAACTAACTTCTGCTTCTGGTGTGACATTTATCGTTAACGACCATATTGATGTTGCACTAGCGGTAGGGGCAGATGGAGTCCATCTGGGAATGAACGACACATCACTTGCTCAGGCACGTTGTCAGGTTGGTCCAAAGATGATTATTGGCTTTTCACCCGCAACTTGTGCTGACGCAATAGCAGCACAAGAAGCAGACTACTTAGGGGTAGGCCCTGTCTATGCGACCAGCACCAAATCTGATGCCGGGAGAGCAATCGGACTGGCTGGTCTCCGAAAGTTCGTTAAACAGACTAAGCTGCCCGTAATTGCGATCGGAGGGATCTCTGCTAATAACATCCATGATGTCGTCAAAACAGGAGCAATGGGAGCAGCTGTAATCTCGGCCGTTGTCGCCGCTGATGATATCACTGCTGCTACTGCTCGTCTCCGCCGGCTGATTGAGGTAGCACAAAAACAAGATGAAAGTCTCTGAAATAGGCGAATTCGGGCTTATCGAGCGAATCAAGGCGCGCCTTGCCGCACAACAGCCTGACCTCATAGCAGGTATCGGCGATGATGCTGCAATCATCCGTACAGATTCAGATGAACACCTCCTTGCCACATGTGATATTCAGTTGGAAGATGTACATTTCCGACGTAAATTTATCACACCATATCAATTAGGGCAACGAGCAGTTGCTGTCAACATCAGTGATATCGCAGCAATGGGTGGCATTCCAACCTATCTCCTTGTTTCATTAGGACTGCCACCAGACATAGAAGTTGATTATATCGATCAACTCTATCACGGTATGGAAAAAGAAGCAACGCGCAGCAATGCAACTATTGCCGGAGGTAATATCACCCGTTCATTGCAATTGATGATCGATATCTTTTTACTGGGAAAGGTGAAACAGAATCTGGTGATCACTCGTTCCGGTGCCCAGCAAGGAGATCTACTCCTGGTAACCGGTGATATAGGAAAGAGTGCAGCTGGATTACGGCTGCTCAACAGAAAGGCAAAAAATAAAGATCAGATAATCGACCCACAACTATCTGCTGCCCATCTTACACCTACCCCGCGGTTGCCAGAGAGCAGAATCATCGCTAACCTCCAAATAGCGACCGCAATGATCGATATTAGTGATGGGTTGGCGAGTGACCTGGGCCATATCTGCCGTGCCAGTAAAGTAGGCGCTGTAATTTGGGCTGAGAGTCTTCCCATCTCTACCGCAACGCGGAACGCAGCTGCCTTAATCGGTTGCGATCCACTACAACTCGCCTTATACGGAGGAGAAGATTACGAGCTTCTTTTCTCCGCCCCGCAGGAGATGGTCGCTGCTCTGCAACAAGCTGTCACTGCAGAGACAGGAACTTCTGTTACAGTAGTAGGAGAGATCGTTTCGCTTGTAGAAGGAGTAAGAGTGGATATCGCAGGCAAGTTATCTCCGTTATTGGCAAAAGGGTGGGATCATATGGGACAACAAAGTTTAGAGAGAATAACGAGTTAGGAGAAAACTTCGGGGTCAGCGGGGTCAGGGACGACCACGAATATAATACTTAGGGCGAGTGGAGTTACCTCTTCTGTCAGCGATCAACTCCCTGTATATTGGCCCACCCCAGTCAAGTAGGACTTGACTAGGGTGGATTATACCTATAACACGGGAATCGATCGTCCTATTTAACTTGCTACTGTCATGTCAACGATACTCTGTCATTTTGAAGGAGTCTTCACGACTGAGAGGTAAGATTTCTCCCTATCCCGTGTAATAAGATTACACGGGGTCTGTGGCCGAAATGAGATTTCTTGATTGACACGACACTACAGTATTCGTGAGTATAACTGAATTATTAAATCGTCTTTTACTTCAATTGGCACTTCGTCCCTTTTTGGTTCTCTTGCCAAAACTGCGGTAAAGTTATCTTTATTGATTTCTATATAAGGAAGATTATTAAATGCTTTTTCAACAAAATTCTTTCTGTATGTTTTGTTCTTTTGTGACTTTTCTTTTAAAGAAACTTCGCTTCCAACTGCAACTGCGAAAGAAGGTTTGTCCACTATTTTACCATCAACTTTAATATGTCTATGTACTACCATCTGTCTTGCTTCTCTGATTGAACTTCCAAAATTCATTCTATATACCATATTATCGAGCCGGCATTCTAAACTCTTGACAAGAGAATCACCAGTCACCTCACGGTCTTTGGTCGCGGCTGCCATGTAACGTCTAAATTGTTTTTCCATAACCTCATAGTAGCATTTTAATTTTTGTTTCTCTAAAAGCTGTGCACCATACGGGGTTAACCTTCTTCTAACTTTAACTTGGCCACGAGCTGCTCTGTCCATAGCCTTTGGGTGGCCACAAACATTAAGTCCTAATCGCCTACATTTTTTAAATCGTGCAAATCTCATTCTTGCCATAAGCTTCATCTCCATCCATAAATTTTCACCGCGATAATCTATGCTTTTTTATTTTATGCAAAGATTATAACAGAAATTTCATTCTCTGTAAATAGCGCGCATTCTCTCACCAAAAAAGTGCGTAGAGACGCATTGCATGCGCCTCTACTTGATCTATCTCTACAAAAGATAGTGGAAACAGGAGGTTTATCCGTTGAAATAGTATTGA
>CAZORT010000010.1:0-14028 GCA_964582575.1 uncultured Thermotogae bacterium | reverse complement strand
TGCGGAAACTATTTTTCCGTGCGGGACAGGTTACAACGAGCCGATCCAGGAGAACCTGCGTGACAGGGTTGTTTTTAGCACGAGATTTGCAAACTTGACCCCGATCACAAAATCCATAATGAGTAAATAACACCCAATGCACCTAGTACAGCTAACACATATACTGGCGTTGTTAGCATTATCCCTTTCTTTCCCATTCCCTGTCCGAACATAAAAAAGACCAATGGGTGGACTAAGAATGGTATGGCAAAGATAAAAGTGATTAATCCAGCTGCTTCGGAGCCAAACATTCCTCCATGGGTGGCGGCAAATAATCCAAAGTGAGATATGCTTGAAGCTTTGGCCATTGCAGTATGCGCAAATGGCATCCCACTCAAGTGGAGCAATGCAAGGCCGGTAAAGATTGCGGTGAATTGCCAGCCGAAGGAGAACTGCATCAATCCCTTTACTTCTTGTTGATTATTCCCTTCAGCATTCCGCAAGGTTCTTAGCGACCACCCAGTCATGCTTACACCTACCAGAGCAGCAGCTATTGTTGGCAGAATCATTAACCGACCCAGATCAATACTAATCGCTAATAGCTGAAAAAGAATGAGATGGCCCAAAAACGGTATGTTGACCATGATGGATGCTCTCGCAGCAGCAACCGGTCCTAAGTCACCTGCAGTACAAGCTCCAGTTAGACCAGCGTGCGAAAGGGACCCCGCCATACCCGGACCTAGGCTACGAACATGGTATGTCTTGGCAAAAAGCATTAATACGGCAATTCCTCCGAACATCCAGAGCACCTGCCCAAAAAAGCCGTAGGCTATCACCGATCCTATACCTGCAACGACGAAAACCTCAATGATTCTTGAACCCCCAACTACAAAAACACCGGCCAGGGCCAGTGGGATACCAGCAAATAACAGAGCTCTTATAGTTGGGCCAAAGTGCCATTTGTGAAGAACCCACCCTAATGTTAATGAGGAGATCATGACAAAGAAAATTTGTGGCAATGGAACTATTTCTTTAATCCATACAGAAATGTAGTAGGTGAAGATTAGCAGCGTCACGATCCCCGCAATTTCTACCGCCCCTTTCCCGATGTATGAAGCTTTATTGGCGATGGTATCTTTGAGGTCAATAAGAATAAGACCCCCAAGCAAGCCAAGATAAGCGATAATTGGATAGTATGGACTTAAATAGCTGCTATTATTACCTAATATTATACGAATAGTAGCTCCTATACCGAGCACTAAAAAGAAGGTTCTAATGATAGCAAATAGTTGAGTCCTCTTAGTCCCGATAATTGCTTCTTCCTCTGATGGCACAAACGTTTGATCCGGTTCCATTTTTACGCGGCCGAATAATTTACGCAGTTCTTGTCCGCCGGCAAAAAATATTCCGGTTAATACGATGATGATGGTTCCACTAATCAGCCCTATGATTGGGAATTCAGGTAATCCCGGCGTAGCTACTCCAGTTGCAAATAAGATATACCCCATGAAGAGACCGAACACCACGATAATTAATACAGGTGAATAGCTGGTGCCTGCTACCACGGTTCTGGCAATGAGGACCAGAGGAATTAACAGTATCAGGGCTATCCCGATTTGACTTAATACATGCAATGCAGCTGGCTGACCTATTAACGGTTCCATTCTATCTCCTGGTACTTAAACACGGTAGCTTGATTTCCTGGCAAGACGCTGGTTAACTCTGGCCAAGAAGATTTGTACTCTCTTAACAGGCGATTCCCTGAAAGGAATAACCGGAAACTGGTACTGAGTCATTCAATAAAAAAGAGAAAGCCAAAACCGCAGCAAAAATCAAGTCGTGCCCAATCACAAAATTGCCAATGCATAGATAACTCCTAAAACACCCAATCCGGCTAAAATATATACTGCTGTTGATGGCATTTCCCCTTTCTTTCCCATTCCCTGCCCGAACATAAAGAATACCAGCGGATGAACTAAGAATGGCATGGCAAAGATAAAAGTGATTAACCCGGCTGCTTCAGAGCCAAACATTCCTCCATGGGTTGCGGCAAATAATCCAAAGTGAGATATGCTTGAAGATTTGGCCATTGCAGCATTAGCAAGTGGCATCCCACTCAAGTGGAGCAATACAAGACCTGCAAAGATTGCGGTGAACTGCCAGCCTAAGGAGAACTGCATCAATCCCTTTACTTCTTGCCGATCGTCCCCTTTGGCATGGAGGAGAGTTTTTAATGCAACTACAGTTATGATTACACCTATAAGAGCTGCCACTATTGTTGGCCAAAGCAGTAACCCCCCTCTGGCAATGCTCAATGCTAATATTGGGAAAAGAACCAGATGGCCGAAAAACGGTATGTTGATCATAATCGGTGCTCGCGCAGCCGCAACCGGTCCTAAGTCACCTGCAGTACAAGCTCCTGTCAGACCAGCGTGGGATAGGGCTCCCGCCATTCCTGGACCTAAATTGCGAACATGGTATATCTTGGCGAAAACCATTAATAGGGCAATTCCTCCGAACATCCAGAGCACCTGCCCGAAAAAGCCGTAGGATATCACCGGTTCCATACCTGCAATAGCGAAAGCCTCGTCCATTCTTGAGCCCCCAATTACGAAAACACCGGCCAGGGCCAGTGGGATACCAGCAAATAACAGAGCTCTTATAGTTGGGCCAAAGTGCCATTTGTGAAGAACCCACCCTAATGTTAATGAGGAGATCATGACAAAGAAAATTTGTGGCAATGGAACTATTTCTTTAATCCATACAGAAATGTAGTAGGTGAAGATTAGCAGCGTCACGATCCCCGCAATTTCTACCGCCCCTTTCCCGATGTATGAAGCTTTATTGGCGATGGTATCTTTGAGGTCAATAAGAATAAGACCCCCAAGCAAGCCAAGATAAGCGATAATTGGATAGTATGGGCTTAAATAGCTGTTATTATTACCTAATATTATACGAATTGTAGTTCCTATTCCGAGTACTAAAAAGAAAGTTCTAATAATAGCTGCTAATTGAGTTCTCTTAGTTCCGACAATTGCCTCTTCCTCTGATGGAATAAACGTTTTATCTGGTTCAATTTTTACGCGACTGAATAATTTACGCAGTTCTTGTCCGCCGGCAAAAAATATTCCGGTTAATACAATGATGATGGTTCCACTAATTAACCCTATGATTGGGAATCCGGGCAATCCCGGCTTAACCACTCCGGTTACAAATAAGATATGCCCCATAGCAAGACCGAACACTACAATAATCAATATCGGTGAATAATGAGTGCCCGCCACCACGGTTCTGGCGATAAGAACCAAAGGGATCAACAACACCAGAGCCAGTCCGACTTGATTTAATACGTGTAATATAGCTATTTGCTCTACCAATACTTCCATTTCGCCTCCATTTTCACAAATTCAATAGTATCCCATTAAAAACTTAGCCCTCTTTTAGGGCTGATTGATCTTAGTGTAGCACATTCATTTTTATTGTCAATCTCCGTATTTACGAAGACAAATTTAACACGATCCCTTATGGGAAAATTATAAGACCCATTCTTTTTTATCTACCCGTTCAGCATAACGGTATATCCTAAACTGCCATCATTCCATCTTCAAGATATTATTTGAAAAAATCTTCTTTTTAGGTTACGTTTCTGTTGATTAATAGATTAAAGGAGGGAAGTCTCATGCAGTATCGTACATTTGGAAAACTTACTTGGAAGCCATCAGCGCTTGGTTTTGGAGCAATGAGGCTGCCAACGATCGATAATAACTCAGCGAAGATCGATGAAGAATTAGCGACACAAATGGTACGAAGAGCGATCGATTACGGCGTCAATTATATTGATACTGCGTGGGTCTATCATCAAGAGAAGAGCGAACCATTCCTCGGACGTGCTTTGCAAGGGGGCTATCGAGACAAGGTTAAACTCGCAACAAAGATGCCCTCATGGCTGATCAAAAAAACCAGTGATTTTGACAGGTATCTTAACGAGCAACTGAAGCGGCTGCAGACAGATAAGATCGATTTTTACCTTCTTCATGCACTTAACAAGACTTACTGGCTAACTCTGCGCGATCTCGGCGTACTTGATTGGGCGGAACAGGCAATCGCTGATCATCGCATCGGCGCGCTTGGATTCTCGTTTCATGATGAGTTTTCTGTATTCAAAGAGATTATTGATGCCTATGACTGGATTTTCTGCATGATTCTGTACAACTACATAGACATTGAATTTCAGGCCGGACGGAAAGGTCTCCATTACGCAGCTGCGAAGGATGTTGCTGTTGTGATCATGGAGCCACTGCGTGGTGGTCTGCTTGCTCAGTCTCCTCCGCAGAAGATTGCAGCGCTGTGGAAGAACGCTCCGGTAACACGTTCCCCAGCTGATTGGGCGCTGCAGTGGTTGTGGGATCAACCAGAGATATCCTTGGTCTTAAGCGGGATGTCGACGATGGAGCATGTTGAGGAGAATATAGCATCTGCAATCCGTTCCAAAATCGGTCTGTTCTCAGCAGAAGAACGTTCTTTGGTAGAGCAAGCACGTCAATCCTTTCGCGATCTTGCTCCGATTCCGTGTACGGATTGCAAATATTGTTTACCATGCCCAACAGGCGTTAATATTCCGCGGATTTTCAGAGTCTACAACACTGTAATAATGCATAATACACATGATCCCACGCGTTGGGGTTACATCTCATCCCTTAGTGGAGAAGAGAGAGCTGATCAATGCGTTGCCTGTGGCAAATGTGAGCAAGTTTGCCCGCAACAGATCATAATCGTTGACTGGTTAAAGAAAGTACACGCTTTCTTTAATTAAGCCTCGGTGACTCGTAGGTATAGGGGTGATGCTCAAAACGAGAAGAGAGGTTAGCTATCTTTTTCAAGGGCCAAGGGCCAAGGGCAGAAAGAAAGGTAAAGGTAAAGGAAGAGAGTCCAAAGTCCAAAGTCCAAAGTCGAGAGTGGTAAATGGTACGATAAGAATCGAGAATCTTCCTTTCCCGTTCCCTTTCCCTCTTCCTTTACCTTTCCCCTTTACCTTCCCCTCTTCCCCTCTACCTCTACCTTTCTCCTCTACCTTTCTACCTCTACCTTTCTCCTCTACCTCTACCTCTCTTCCTTCTTCTCTTTGTTACAGAAACTATCTCTCAATAGGGCTCAATGACTACGCGGCGGTTATCCTTCGCTCCTACGCTGTAAGTTCGCACTCCCGGAAAGTTATCTAAACTACGGTGGATCAGTTTCCGTTCATATTGCGACATCGGATTGAGAGAAAGACGTTTCTTCTCTCGCTGTGCTCGTTCTGCCATTGCCAGCGCGGATTGTACTAAATCGGTCCATTTACGTTTGGCTGCGCCATTCACATCGAGAATTATTTTCAATGATTGACGATTCTGCTCTCTAACTGAGCATTGCAACAAGTGCTCCAGTGCAGCGATAACCGCTGGAGCATCAGCGAGGAAGAGAAGATCTCCCGTGAGATTGACGTATAGCTCGTCTGTCCCCTCTGTGTCATCAATTTCGATTACGGCTTCGTCACTGATGATCTTGAGGAGCGTCTGAAGATAGTCTCTGATCTTTGTCTTTGTTATCTCTCTTTCCTTTGTCTTGAGCATCTTGCTGTGTTGCTCCTTTTCTTTCGGCTGCAGTTGCCGGATGAGGGTTGCTTGTTGTTATCGGCACTCCTGTTTTTACTTCTCCAACAACTTCCCTTTGTTGGCTGATCATATATTGATATTGCTGACCACCTTGCAACAGTGTAGCGAGAAGCCAATGGAGCCATAATCCTGCCGGAGCATTGATCATCATCACTCCCATTGCAACGGGAAAGAGATAGCCCATAAGACGTTGGTTCCCCTGCGGGGTCATACCACTCATCGGAGCGAACCGTTGCTGCAGAATCATCGCTGCTGTAGCGATGATCGGTAAGATAAAGAAAGGATCGCGCATACTAAGGCTGGGGATCCATAAAAAACCAGGCGAAAGATGTATCTGTTCGGCAGCAGAGAGGATAGCATTAAATAGCAGGATTAGAATCGGCATGGGAAGCAACATTGGCAGGCATCCACCCAGCGGGTTAACCCCTTCACGACGATAACACTCTATTATCTTTTGCTGTTCTAATTGGCGATCGCCTTTATACCGTTCCCTTATCTTCATTATCTTTGGCGCGATCTGTTGCATTTTGGCCATTGACTTAAACTGGTTCTGCATAACAGGGAATAGAATTACCCGTGTGACCACAGTAAAGAGAATGATTGCCCAACCGTAATTACCAGTCAGGCGATATAACCAGGTAAGGAACTGAATTATTGGAACGATCAACCGTGTCCATAAGCCTGGACCATCTAATAGGCCCAGACCTTCTGCTTCCATCAAGATGAACCGCCGCCGGCCAGCATACAACGAGAAGTTAAACGAGCGGTCGCTGTGAGCGGGAATTGTCTCTTCCTGAAATATAATCCCGAATAGACGCTCGCCTAAAGGGGTGAAGCGCTGTAATGGAGCGATCATAAGATTATCTCTCGTTGTAAGGAAAAAAGCAGTAAGATCGTCCATCCACCCTATACCATCAAATGTATGGTAAGATCCCGGAGCAAGAAGAAGAGAGTGAACAGTCTTATCAAAGATAAAATAGAGTGGTGGTATCTTTGCTGGCGGGATATGACTTGCCATGATCATTTCATCCGGCATATCAACAGGATGTCCATGCTTGTTTCTAAATATCAGTTCAATATCAATTGTGTAATAGGGATCATTCCTAATCGTAAACCGGCGGATAACAATTAGGTCACCGAATCTTCCCTGCATTTCGACACGGAGATTATTTTCATCGACGAACCAAGGTTCGGTGATCTGATAAACCGAATGATCAAGGATACCGTCATCTTTAAATGTAAAGGGAAACATTACGTTGGCCACATAACGACGAACTAATGTATCAGGATCGGTCTTCGTCCCTGATACAAGTTCAATACGGCCAGCGCCTCTGCCCCATGCAGGAGCAAAGTGGAGAAAGAGACTTTGTAATGTTCCTCCCTGCTTGGAGAACAAATAATTGGAAAGAGCGGTGTGAACCTCTATCTCCTGTGCACGTAGTTCATAGCTTAACCCTTCTCCCCTTCCCCAGGCTAACGGGGCTGTCGCAACCGTAAATAGAACAATGATCCCGATAATAATCGTTACTAATTTCACTTTGTTACAATATACCTCCGCTTTTTAAACTAACTAAATTTACTACAAGGAACTCTTGATTGCAAATCAGTTGATAAGGATGCTGCTATCGAGTACACTCCTTTATTGAATATGTTTACTGGAATCATCACCAATATGGGGACAGTCAATGAGTATCGTAATGGTCGCTTGGGCATCAAATTCGAGCGGCTGCCAGATAGACTCGTTTTAGGTGGCAGCATCGCTGTGAATGGTGTCTGTCTGACAGTAACAGAGGCAGAGAAGAGTTCATTTTGTGCCAACCTAAGCATTGAGACGGTAAGGATGACGACACTTGGAGATCTACGTTCTGGTCAAGCTGTCAACCTGGAATTACCATTGACTCTGGAGAAAGGGATCGATGGTCATCTTGTATTGGGACATGTCGACACAATTGGGAAAGTCGTGATGATCGAGCAGCAAGGAAAAGATCGGTTGATCAAGTTCTCTTACCCTGGCAATTTTTCTCATTATTTAGTTGAAAAGGGATCAGTGGCAATAGATGGAATCAGCCTTACTCCGTTTGCGCTGAGTAATGAGACATTCACCTGCGCTGTGGTGGCGGAAACATTATCTCGCACTAATTTAAAGTCCAGAAAGGTCGGAGAGCGGATAAATATTGAGTTTGATATACTTGGTAAATACATTCAGAGGATGAAAAACAATGTTCACTGAGATAGAGAAGGCGATCCAGCAAATAAAAGCAGGAAAGATGGTAATTCTCATCGATGATGCCGAGCGAGAGAACGAGGGTGATCTCGTCTTTGCGGCAGAGAGAGTATCACCAGAAGCGATCAATTTTATGGCCCAATACGGCCGTGGGCTGATATGTGCAGCGATCACTGCTGAGCGAGCACGCGCACTTGGATTAGAATTAATGGTGCAAAACAATACCAGTGCGCATCAGACTAATTTCACAGTTTCGATAGATGCGATAGCAGGGACAACGACTGGCATATCAGTCTTTGATCGTGCTCGTACGATTGAAGTGTTGGTTGACCCACAGGCTGATCCGCATGCTTTGGCCCGGCCAGGGCATATCTTTCCCCTTATCGCCCAGGATGGGGGGGTCCTTAAACGGGCTGGTCACACTGAAGCAGGAGTTGATCTTGCCCGGTTGGCCGGCCTTTATCCGGCAGCAGTAATCTGTGAAATATTAAATGAGGACGGCACAATGGCACGACTCCCTGAATTGGTGAATTTCGCCAAGCAGCATAATATGTCCCTTGTTACCATCGCTGATTTGATTGAATATCGTAAATACCATGAAAAATTGGTTAAGCGGGCATCTTCAGCTGAACTGCCGACAAAATACGGGAAATTCTATATCCATACTTATACTAATACAATTGACACCTTTGAGCATGTGGCGCTCATCAAAGGAGAAGTAGCAGGTAAAGAGAACGTTCTTGTTCGCGTTCATTCCGAATGTTTAACCGGCGATGTTCTCGGGTCGCAGCGCTGTGATTGCGGAGAACAACTTACGTGTGCGATGCAGATGATCGCAGAAGAGGGAGAAGGCGTTCTGTTATATATGCGCCAAGAGGGACGGGGGATCGGACTAAGAGAGAAGGTTTCAGCATACCACTTGCAAGATCATGGTTTGGATACGGTTGAAGCGAATGAACAACTCGGTTTTAAAGCTGATTTGCGCGATTATGGAATCGGAGCGCAGATTTTGTGTGACCTTGGTCTGCAATCGATCAGACTGCTAACGAATAACCCGAAGAAAGTCATTGGTCTGTCAGGCTACGGTCTAAAAATCATCGAGCAGATTCCGCTGGAAGTTGAGCCGACCGAACACAACCGTCATTATTTACAGACAAAGCGGGAGAAGTTAGGTCATAAGTTGCATAAGATATGACGTAAAGGGCAAAGAAGTTCAAGTTGCAAAACAGAGCTAATATTTTTTACAGGCCGATGACGCAGGGAGGATAGAGAATGGGAAAGGTATTTGAAGGAAAGTTCGACGGACGTGGCTTACGTGTGGGGATCGTTGTCAGTCGGTTTAATAATCTAATCACCGGACAACTACTGGATGGAGCGCTCGATCGGCTCCGTCGCAGCAACGTTCCGGAAGAGACCACTGATATTTGTTGGGTGCCAGGTGCGTTTGAAGTGCCTAAAGCGGTAAAAAAGATGACATCCAGTGGTCACTACGATGGGGTACTCGCTTTGGCAGCAGTGATTCGCGGCGCAACACCTCATTTTGATTACATCGCTACTGAAATTACCAAAGGATTAGCGCAAATCAATTTACAAGCCGATATTCCAGTTGCATTTGGTGTTCTTACCACCGACACGATTGATCAGGCAATCGAACGAGCCGGCAGCAAACAAGGGAATAAAGGGGCAGCAGCAGCAGAAGCATTGATTGAAATGGTAACACTTCTGCAAGATATGAAATGAAATACAGATCAGTGCGCGGGATGCACGACATCCTTCCCGAGACAATCGGTCGTTGGAAGATTGTGGAAGAGAAGATCAAAGAGTTAATGGTCCGTTATCGCTACCAGGAAATCCGTACTCCTTTACTGGAACAGACAGAGTTGTTCACACGAGGAATTGGTGAAGGAAGCGACCTTGTCAGTAAAGAGATGTACACCTTCCCTGATAAGAGAGGACGTAGCTTAACATTAAGACCGGAAGCAACTGCCTCTGTTATTCGTGCTTATTTGGAACATGGTATTTACGCAACAGAGCCGTTCCAGAAGCTCTATTACCTCGGACCGATGTTCCGTTACGAAAAACCGCAGAAAGGGAGGAGTCGCCAGTTTCACCAGTATGGGGTGGAAGCAATCGGATCAATCGACCCAGCACTCGATGTAGAAGTAATCGATATTGCTTGGGCTTTGTTAGATGAACTTGGTCTCTCTGGCCTCTCTCTCCGCCTGAACAGTATCGGCTGTACCACAGACCGCCATAGTTATCGTGAAGTGCTCCAGGGCCATTTCGGCGAAAAACTTGATTTACTCTGTACTGATTGCCAGCGACGCTACGAGCGGAACCCGCTTCGCATTCTCGATTGCAAAAACAGAACCTGCCAGTCGCTGATCGAGGCGGCTCCAGGAAGTGCTGATCACCTCTGCGCCGAGTGCGCCGATCATTTCACTGCCATTAGAAAGCACCTGGATCGACTGGAACTTTCTTACACAATTGATTCGCGACTGGTGCGTGGATTTGACTACTATACGCGCACCGTCTTTGAATTAGTCTCAACAGACCTTGGGGCGCAGGATGCTCTTCTCGGCGGTGGCCGTTACGACGGGCTAGTAGAGACACTTGGTGGCCCGGCGGTTCCGGCAGTCGGTTTTGCGTGTGGTATGGAGCGATTGATTCTCATCCTCCAGGAGAGGCAGGCACAGATAGATACCATCACACGACCTGATCTATTCATTGCTACGTTAGGAGATGACAGCCGACCATTAGCCATCACACTGGCACAGCAACTACGGCGCAGAGATATCTCTCTTGACATTGACTATTGCAGTCGCAGCCTGCGCAAGCAGCTGACTTATGCTAATCAGATCAAAGCACATCATCTTATCGTCATCGGACATGATGAGCTTGCCACAAGAATCGGTAAAATTAAAGATCTGGATAGCGGCATTGAGCGTGAAATCTCCTTAACTGCGGACAAGATACAAGCTGCACTGGAAAAATAAAATGAGTTTCAGCCTAACTCTTGGTAAAATATATGTTATTTATTGCAAGGTCAGGCTAAAGATCAAGATAATAAACCCTGTGGAGGAAAAGATATGAATAGTGGAGAAAAAGATATGAATATCGAGCATATATTACACCATGGCAATAAGACCGGTGTAAAATTCGTGCGATTACAGTTCAGCGACATCTTTGGGGTGCCAAAAAACATTGAAATTCCAATTGAGGAACTGGCGCGAGCAGTAAAGGGAGACGTTACTTTTGACGGTTCTTCAGTAGAGGGATTTGCCCGTTTGGCCGAAGCTGATATGTACCTAAGACCCGATCTTAGCACTTGGATGATCTATCCCGATGGGGAGAAGAATAATCATCGTACTGGAGGAGTAATTTGCGATATTGTTACTCCTAAAGGAGAACTCTTCCCCGGTGATCCGCGCTATGTGCTTAAGCGCTTTCTCCAGCAAGCATTTAAACAGGGAATCTCTTATCAAGTAGGAGCTGAACCGGAATTTTTCCTCGTTCCAATCGGCACTCGTGATCCAAGAATGATTGACATCACAGATAGAGCAGGTTATTTCGACCTTGCACCGATAGATTATGAAGAAGAGGTCCGCAAAAAAGTGGTAGTGGAGCTTAAGATGATGGGGTTGGAAATCGAAGGAGCTCATCACGAGTGCGCTCCGCACCAACATGAGATCGATTTCCGTTACACTGACGCCTTACGTGCTGCCGACAACATCATGATCTTTAAATTGATTACAAAGACAGTCGCATTAAAGAACGGGTTTGAAGCTACCTTCATTCCAAAATTGGCAGCAGGTATCCATGGATCAGGGATGCATATTCATCTTTCAGCACAACGTAACGGAAATAACATCTTTTATGACCCTGAGCATGAATGTGGATTATCAGAGTTTGCACTCCATTTTATTGGCGGTCTCTTTGCCCATATCAATGCCATTACTGCGATTACTAATCCAACGATCACTTCCTATAAGCGTCTTGGACCGGGATATGAGGCTCCAGTCTATATCTGTTGGGGGCGCAACAATCGTTCTGCATTGATTCGTATTCCCGCAACTCGACGTGGGGCTTCTACCCGTTTTGAGCTGCGAAACCCTGATCCCTCAGCCAATCCTTACCTTGCTCTGACTGTAATTTTGGCTGCTGGAGAAGATGGTGTCAAAGAGAAGCTTGTGCCGCCTAAGATGGTTGAGGAAAATGTTTATAAGTATATTAACTCCTCATCGGTCGACCAACAGCTGGAACGGTTGCCGACGAGTTTAGAACAGGCATTAGCAGCACTGGAGCAAGATACAGTTATCAAAGATGCGCTGGGTGACCATATCACCGACTGCTTTCTGCGTGCCAAGCGAGCCGAACTGAAAGAATTTCAGGGAGAAGTGACCCGGTGGGAGATCGAACGGTATTTTACTTGTTGAAAAAACTAAGCGTTCAGTACTCAGCATTCTACCCAACACGAGGTGACCCACCCCGTGAAGTCCTATTGCACTGGGGTGGGTCAAAACTCAACACTGATCACTCAACACTTTCTTCCTTCTCCTACAGGTAAAGGAGTCGTTCTGACCTCTGCAAGATGGAAGCCTCCTGTTGGGCGTTCTCTACCAACTTCCCGGAAAAGTAATCGTTATAAGCGGCCATGTCAAAATGTCCGTGGCCGCTCAGATTGAACAGGATTACCTGTTCCTTACCAGTCTTTGTGCATTCCTGCGCAATATCGATCGCGGCACGAACAGCATAGCCGGCTTCAGGTGCGGGAATGATCCCCTCATAACGTGCAAAGAAGACTGATCCGTTAAATATAGCACTCTGGTTAAGTGCTATCGGTTGAACAATCTTCTTTTCCACCAGAAGGGAAATGATCGGCGCCATACCATGGTAACGTAATCCACCAGCGTGAATTCCCGGGGGAGTAAAATCGTGTCCCAGCGTGTGCATATAGAGCAGTGGCGTAGTCTGTGCCGCATCACCGAAATCGTAACGGACTTCTCCAGTAGTAAGAGTAGGACAGGCAGTCGGTTCAACAGCGATAAAGTTAACTTTGCGTGCACGTCGCTTCGCATCAGCAATAAATGGAAGCGCCAGTCCGGCAAAGTTACTCCCTCCACCGACGCAGCCGATGATCACATCAGGGTAATCACCGGTCTTTTCCATCTGATCAATCGCCTCTAATCCGATCACTGTTTGATGGAGCAATACATGGTTAAGAACGCTTCCTAATGCATATTTGGTTCCATTACCGTTCATCGCCTCCTCGATCGCTTCGCTGATCGCAATTCCCAATGTTCCTGGCGTATTAGCGTTACGGGCCAATGCGGCCTGACCAGCAGAGGTCCGTTCACTGGGACTGGGGTATATCTGTGCGCCGTAAAGCTCAATCATTGAGCGACGGTACGGTTTTTGCTCGTAGCTTATCCGCACCATGTAGACAAGTAGATCAATGTTAAAGGCGCAGCAGGCAAACGACAGAGCGCTTCCCCATTGGCCGGCCCCGGTCTCTGTTGTCAACTGCTTTGTCCCTTCTATTTTATGGTAATAGGCTTGCGCAACAGCAGTGTTCGCTTTATGGCTTCCCGAAGGGCTTACTCCTTCGTATTTGTAATAGATCTTTGCCGGCGTACCGAGTGCTCGTTCCAATGCTACAGCGCGGTACAACGGCGTGGGGCGCCAGAGGTGATAGACCTCTCTCACTTCTTCGGGGATATCAATAGTCCGGTCGGTAGAGACCTCTTGTTCAATACAGGTTTGAGAAAATAGGGCAGTTAACTCTTGTGGTTGAAGAGGTTCTTTTGTCTGAGGGTTAAGTGGTGGTGGAAGTGGTGAATCAAGATCAGCGAGAATATTGTACCAATGTTGCGGTAATTCTGACTGTGAAAGTGTAATTTTACGATCGATCATAGTTCCTCCTTAAAAATCATTGAGAGTGAAATTAGCAGTTAACCAACGAATAAACTACCTCGCCACCACTCTCTGATCGGGGGAACTATTAAATAAGCGCGTTGCCAATGTAAAGGAAAGCTATCCTTGCCAAAGGCACTCACCTACATAGTGCATTTTAATCACCTCATGTTAAATTAAAGTTAATACAGTATAACCACTATTTGGCCGGAAGTCAATAGGACGAATTCACCACAAAGAACACGAAAAATGAAGCGATGA
>CAZORT010000009.1:0-14337 GCA_964582575.1 uncultured Thermotogae bacterium | reverse complement strand
CTATCTCTACAAAAGATAGTGGAAACAGGAGGTTTATCCGTTGAAATAGTATTGATCCACAAACGATCGAATGACGCACAAACCGTCGATTCGACCGGAGGTCAATGATCCACAAACGATCGATTCGACCGGAGGTCATTCCGACCGAAGGTCAATGACGCACAAACCGTCGATTCGACCGAAGGTCATTGACGCACGAACCGTCGAATCAACCGAAGGTTAATGACGCTTTATGCGTCAATTTATGCGGTGAAGAGAACGTTGTTTTCTACCTGCTCTGGTTCCTGCACTTGATCTTTATGCACAGTAATGCTATCCTACTGCTATTATGGCTGTGCAACGCGCAGGGATGGATCAAGAAGATAAGGCTGTGATGTTTCTGCGTTCGCATGGATATACTATTGTCTCCCGTAATTGGTGGTGCCGGTTCGGTGAAATTGATATTATTGCCCGTGATGGCGATCAACTCGTCTTTGTCGAAGTAAGGGCGAGACAGTCAGATAGTCATGGCAGTCCGGAAGAGACTGTCTCTTTACGAAAAAGGAAACGTATAATTGCTGCTGCACAGATTTATCTTTCTAATAAGGATTGTGATTTAGCAGTGAGATTCGATGTCGTTACTATTTTTGGCAATGATTTTCGTCTACATAAAGACGCGTTTACAGGAGAGGATTGATGTTTGCCCAGGTGATCAGCGCAGCAGTGATCGGTATTGATGCGGAATTAATCGAAATTCAATGTGATGTGGCGCGTGGTTTCCCTGGATTTAGCGTTGTCGGCCTACCAGAGAAAGAAGTCACTGAAAGTCGTGAGCGCATCCGCAGTGCGATTAAAAACTCAGGTTTTTCTTTTCCCTCTACCCGCATCACAGTTAATCTTGCTCCTGCTGATTTACGCAAAGAGGGTGTTGGATTTGATCTTCCGATCGCTCTCGGACTGATCATCGCTGCGCAGCAGCTGCCTATGCCAACAAAAAGATATCTCATCTTGGGGGAACTTGCGCTCAGTGGCGAAGTTCGGGCGGTTAAGGGAGCGCTTCCTATTGCTTTGCGTGCTTCTGTCGATAGAAATATCGACGGCATTATCCTTCCGCTAAATAATGCCGCTGAGGCAGCGTTAGTTGAAGAGATACCAGTTTATCCAGTATCTACACTATCCGAAGCGACTAAGATTCTAAGTGGAGAGATAGAGCCAACTCCTTTCTCGATCAACAGAGATGCTGTCCGATCGGCTGCTGTTTCATATGAGATTGATTTCGCAGAGATCAAAGGACAAGAACAGGCTAAGCGAGCGTTGGAAGTAGCTGCTGCCGGTGATCATAGCGTACTTATGGTCGGTCCGCCTGGAGCGGGAAAGTCAATGCTCTCCCGCCGTTTTCCTACGATCCAGCCCATGCTCTCTTTCCAAGAAGCGTTGGGCACGACTAAGATTTATAGCATCATTGGAATGATACCTGCTGGACAGCCGCTCGTAACTACGCGACCATTTCGTGCTCCCCATCATACGATATCTTATGCTGGTATGGTCGGTGGTGGTGGTGGAATTCCTCGACCAGGAGAGATCACCCTTGCTCATCATGGAGTGCTCTTTCTCGATGAGTTGCCGGAGTTTGATCGGCATGTCTTAGAGACATTAAGACAACCATTGGAAGATAGAGAGATCGTGATATCACGTGCCGGTGTCTCAGTCTGTTATCCAGCGGATTTTATGTTGCTGGCGGCAATGAATCCCTGCCCATGTGGTCATCTGGGAGATAAGGAGCGGGAATGCAGATGCACTGCTCATGAGATTGGTCGCTACCGTAAACGAATATCGGGCCCGTTTCTCGACCGGATTGATATTTTTACCGAAGTTCCACGCCTGACCTCTGATGAGCTTCTTTCACGGCCGACGGGTGAGAGTTCCGCAGTGATCAGAGCAAGAGTTGAAAGAGCGCGTGAGCAGAGAGCTAAGCGATTGGCAAAGGAAAAGAGAGAGACGTCAAAATTGAAGAATACTGATCACTCTATTAAGAGAGAAATAGAAGGGTATGAATTCGATTCTGAAGGACGTAAATTATTGGCGATGGCGATCGATCATTTTGGTCTGAGCGCCCGTGGGTACACCCGCTTGCTGCGCGTGGCACGGACTATCGCAGATCTTGCTGCCTCTGCGTTGATTCGTGCCGAACATCTTGCCGAAGCGATTCAGTATCGCTCAATTGATGAAAACTTACTTTAAGTGGACGTTACTTGGCAGTATGCAGTATAATACAATAAGGTGGTTGACAATGACAAGGAGATGGTTATGCAAAAAAGGAGGTTGATAATGACAAGGAGATGGTTATTTAATGGATTTATACTTTTTTTCGCTATTATAGCAGTAAATATAACTGCAACTGCCATTGAATTTCCCGCTTTAGTTGAGCGGATAGAGATCAGAGGAAATGAGCAGGTGACGGAAGAGGATATCCTGGCGCACATAACATTCAGCATCGGTGATCGTATCGAAGCAATGGATATCCGTGATAGTGTTAAAGCAATACTTGATACGGGAAAGTTTAGCAGAGTCATTCCGCGGGTAGAAAGAGAACAAAAGAAGATTATCATTATCTTTCACGTCGTAGAAAATCCCCTCATAAATGAGATCATTATCCACGGAAACACCGCCAAAGAACCAGTTGAAATCTTCGGGATAAGGCTCTATGAACGGAAGGTTTTACCGACCAGTAAAATTCTGGAGATCTTAGCCACTCATAGAATAGAAACCGGACAAATATTGAATTTGCGGGGTCTTGAGCAAGCGCGGCGGGCAATTATTGCTCACTATGAGGAGAAAGGATTTGCTTTGATCAGATGCGAAGTCATCCCCGGACCGATTCTCACAATTGAGATCATTGAAAGCCGAGTGGTAGAGAACCGGATCGTTGGACTACGAACCGTGCCTAGTGCAGTAGCGTTAGATTTAATCGATCTTCCTGATTACCGGCCTGTTACGAGTGCTGAGATTCACCGCACGATAATCGCTCTTAATGAATCGTTCTTCTTTGATGTCGCTGATATTAGCCCTACGCCGGGGGTCGGCCGTGACGAGATAATCCTGGTGTGGCGCCTTTCCGAACGGATTTTGATAGACTTTCCTGCAGTGATTACCGCAATAACAGTCACTGGCGCAACACTCTTTTCCACTGAACAATTAACGGCTGCTTTGGGAGAATTACCAGTTGGATTGGCTAATAATTTTGCCGTTTTGCAGAGAGTGGCAGGAATTCATGCTCTCTACCATCAAGCTGGGTATATTATGGTCAGCTTCGGCGTACGCGGTCTTATTGGCAGAGAGTTACAACTTGAGGTGATAGAAGGACGAATAGATAAGATCGTTCTGGAAGGAAATCTTCATACAGAAGATTTTGTTATCTGGCGAAACTTGCCGATTGCAACAGGAGAGATTTTCAACATTAATCGGCTTATCGCTGCGCATCATCGATTGATGGGGCTCGGATACTTCGATTCTGTCGATATTGTACCAGAGTGGATTGATCAAAATATAAAACTGACAGTTAGCGTTGTAGAACGACGAAATCTCGGAAGTTTTATGGGATCTGTTGCTCTCGGCCCTGCTGGTGGACTCGTTGGCAAAATCGATTTCAGTCAAAAGAATCTGTTTGGGACAGGCCAGGACATCACTCTATCTTTCCGCCACGGACTTGTTGCTGACATCACCAGTACGTGGAGCGTCAGCTATAGTACCGTCTCCTTTTTCCCTGTATTTGAACGCGTCGGGCTGACAGCCTATCGTGAGACAGTAGGAGAGGTAATAACGATTGGGGGTCGTAGCCACTTGGATTATAAACTGACTGACTTTCTTGACCTTGGGCTTTCATTCACCCATGAAATATCGCATGCGCCACAGCAGCCATGGAAACCGCTCTCTTCGCTGAGAATCGCATTGATGTATAATAGACGGGATGATCCGTTCTTTCCCACTTTCGGAACTACAAGAAACTTATCAGTGGAGAAAGCAGGAAGGTTTGCTCCGGGAGCGGAGTTCCTCAAGATAGATATGAGTTGGGCAGAGTTTTTCCCTCTCCGGTTCGGTCTTCCGTTCCTGGAAGAGAGAGACCAGACACTCGCTGTACGTGCTGTTGGTGGCGTTGGATTTGATTTACCCGCCCATCGGAAGTATGAACTCGGTGGGGCGACAACGATCCGTGGGTTAGACCCAACGAGAAGGATGAGCCTTCTTTATCTGAACGTTGAGTATCGTATTCAGTTTATACCAGAACTGACAGGGACTATCTTTTGGGATATCGGCACTGACTTTGATGCTCAGCTTACTTTTGCGCGAGTAAAAAGCGCAGTTGGTGTTGAAGCTTCGCTGCATGTGCTGGGAATGCATGTTCGATTTTTCATGGCATGGCCTCTCCTACCTGAGAGGTCATTTATCCCACGATTTGGATTTGCTTTTGGACCCATCTTTTAACTGACGGAAAATCGGATATACTTACAAATATAATATCCAAATACTATTAGGAGGTATTAAAATGAGGAAATCAGGATCAATTGTTATAATAATTTTGGCGCTTATCCTTGGGTTTGTCGGCGGGGCCGTTACTCCGCACTTCCTGCCTATTGCCGGTATTACCGAGGTAGAAGCGCAGATCGGTCGATTGACAGAGAGGATGCAACAGGTAAAGCCGGCAGCTGCTCCCCTGCGAATTGCTTATATAGATGCCGAAAACGCATTTGCCGTTATTTTAGATGTAGTAGCAGCTCTTCGTGGGCGAGCGGCAGCAAAACAAGAAGAGATATTTGCGCTTCAACGGCAACGCCTTGCTGGGGAGATCGCTGAGGAAGACTTCCGGCACAGAAACAATGTGCTGAACGTTGAACTGTTACAAGCACAACTGGCGATCAATCTGGGAGCGATAGAGAAGATGATCGTTGGTAGAGGATTCCAGGTAATACGTAGTGATCTTGAGTCATTACGGGATGATGCGCAAACACTGGAAGATCGTATCTCCACATTATTGACGACAACGATGATCGGTGGATTCGCTGATCAACAAGAATTTGAAGATCAATTTACAGTTGAAGAAGCTGCTTTCAGACACCTTGATCGCGTACTTACCACAGTGGCAACGATGAAGATCGGCCGCGCAGCGGATGAAATTGGAAGGGAAGAAGGATTTGATCTCGTACTCTTACAACGAAATGTAGTCATCTATCGTAATCCTGTGCGAATTCTTGATATTACCACACTGGTCAGGGGAAGATTAGCCGCATATCTTAGGCCGTTATAAATATAAATATGATTAAAATGATTGGGGAGATAATGAAAATGCTCCCACTTCGCTATCCATATCTGCTGATCGATCGAGTGACCGAGTTCACTGAGGAACGGGTGACAGCTCTTAAGAACGTAACGATCGGCGAGCCATTCTTTCAAGGGCATTTTCCCGAGCCATTGCCGTTATTGATGCCGGGAACTCTAATTTTGGAAGCAATGGCACAGACCGCTGCTATCCTCATTTCAAAAGAGCATACCCCAGGGTATCTTGTCGGAGTTGATAAAGCACGGTTCAAGCACCCAGTGATTCCAGGAGATCAATTAATCTTGCAAGCGCGGGCGTTGAGAAAGAAAAATGGTCTGTTAAAAGCAGAAGTGCAGGCCTCTGTTAATGATAAGCTCGTTGCGACAGCGACTATGACAGTGATGCGTAATAAAGAGACCAAGGAGTAGTATCTCCGATATTTTTACAGAAGTTGGTAATCAATGTGGGATAAATTGATCGAATCTGTTCCTAACATCAGCGAGGGGCGGCGAACAGTTATTATCAATAAGATCGTTGCAGCGGTAGATGGCGATGGGGTCCGTGTTATCGATGTTCAATCAGATCCTGATCATAACCGTTCAGTGATTACTATCGTCGGCCGATCAGAGATGATCGGGAAAGGGATCATACGCCTTGTCAAGCAAGCAGTACATTTGATCGACCTTGGCCAACATACTGGGCAACATCCGCGTATGGGCGCAGTCGATGTGATTCCGTTTATTCCGATCAAAGGGACGACAATAGAGGAATGTATCTCTCTTTCACGTAAAGTTGGAGAAGAGATCGCAACGCAATTTAACGTCCCTGTATATCTATATGAAAGGTCTGCTACCTCTGACAAGCGATCTGATCTTGCGACTATTCGCCGTGGTGAGTTTGAAGGATTTCCAGAAAAGATACTCCTTCCGGAATGGAAACCAGACTTTGGCGAGAGGAGAGTTCATCCCACCGCCGGAGTCACGGCAATAGGAGCGCGTCAATTTCTGATCGCGTACAATATTAACTTAGCGACCACTGATATAAAGATCGCTCAGCAAATAGCAGAAGCAGTCCGCCATCGCAATGGAGGGTTGCGGTTTGTTAAGGCGCTCGGATTCTCCTTGGAAAATCGCGGCATTGTTCAGGTATCGATGAACCTGACTGATTTCACCAAGACACCGATCCATCGAGTCTTTGAAATGGTAGCACGAGAAGCAGAACGATACGGAGTGATGGTGATCGGAAGTGAGATCGCTGGCACCATACCCCGATCTGCTCTTATCGCTGCTGCGGAATACTATCTCCGGCTGACCGGATTCTCCGAATCACTCATCCTGGAAGAGCGGATTGAACAGGTGTTACGTGGAGATAGCTAACCGCAAAATCTCACGTGCTACAATCATCGGATTCGGGCTCAGTGGCAGAGCAGCAGCTGAATTTTTTATTGACCATCAGGTAGATATCTACGTTTCCGAAATAGGCGAGCTCACAATCGCCGATAAAGAGTTTTTAACGGACCACAGTATCCCGTATGAGGAGAAGGGACATACTCCCTCCTCACTGACCGATAGTGATTTAGTTGTGCTCAGCCCGGGAGTGCCGCTGACCACACCGCTCCTTGCAGTCGCTAATAAAAAATGCATACCGGTCATTACAGAGATAGAATTGGCATTTCTCCTTGCTTTGCCGTCACGTTTAATTGCAGTGGCCGGGACAAAGGGTAAGAGCACAACAGTATCACTGATCAAAGAGATTCTTGATTATTTCGGAGAGATACCGCTTGCAGCAGGAAATATCGGTGTACCATTCATCAGTAAAGTCGATTCACTCACCGGTGACGAAATCGTTATATTGGAAATAAGCAGCTTTCAGCTTGAGCAGATGAAGACTTTCCGCGCACCAGTGGCTATCTTACTTAATATCACCCCTGATCATCTTGACCGTCATCAAACATGGGAAAAGTATAGGGAAATAGAGAGCAGGATCTTCATGAATCAACAAGAATCTGATATTGCTCTCCTTCCAAGCGCCTTGGAGTACTTATGTCCGCATCTCCGTTCGCGCAAGATATTTTTCGATAATCTTCAACCTCCGAATATTCCATGGCTCAAGAGACTTTATCCACATAACCAGATGAATCTCCTTGCCGCAAGCGCGGCAATCCATGCCTTACTCCCTGAGTGTAATTTCAGCTCCTTACCATGGGAAAAGGTCAAAGGCGCTCTTTCGCTTCCGTATTGCTTGCAATACGCAGGGATGGTAGATCAAGTGATGGTCTACAATGATTCTAAATCAACCACAGCAGCCTCTACCGCTGCTGCCATTAGCTCGTTTTCCGCACCGATAATCTTACTCATGGGAGGAAGAGATAAACGAGGAGGATATGAGGAGCTGGCACAGCAGATTATTGCGGCAAAGATAAAGCATGTAATCCTATATGGAGAGGCAGCCTCTTATTTGCACGAAATCTTGTCACAAACAGGTTACACAACCTCACAAAGAGCCGATGACCTTGCGCAAGCATTACGTATTGGACTCACCTATGCCGTTTGTGGCGACATTTTGCTCTTTTCTCCTGCCTGTGCAAGCTATGACCATTACAGCAACTATAAAGAACGCGGCCAGGCATTCGACAAATTACTACGCCAGCAACAGAACTATTTCCCGCCACATCGCTAATCGATTGTGAGTAGTAGGTAATGGAAGAAGGTTCAGAGGCTCACAGTTCAAGATTGGGAAATTATAAAGTTGAGAAGCTGTGAGGTTAGGAAGTTGAAAGACCGGAAAGAATCCTCCTAACCTCTTATCTTCTTCCCATCTTCCGGAGAAGATTATGCTTCGGTCTCTATTTCAGCAACGAGTTTCTCATACTCTTCGACGCTAAGAAGAGATTCTGCTTCTGCAAGATCATCTATCTCCATGGTCATGATCCACCCTGTGTGATGCGGATCGCTGTTGAGAAGCTCAGGAGTCTCTTCCAACGTGGTGTTGATATCAATAACAGTACCAGAAAATGGGGCGGAAATATCACTGACTGCCTTAATCGATTCAATAACAGCGATGCTCTCTCCCTGGTTATATTTGGTTCCCACTGAGGGAAATTCAACGAACACGATCTCTCCCAGTTGTCCTTGCGCAAAATGAGTAATACCTATTCGCGCTTGTTTATCCTTTATCTCGACCCATTGGTGCTCCACTGTGTATTGAAATTGTGCTGGATATCCCATCTATTCTCTCCTTTAATCTGTTACGTAAATTTATTTATTTGGCCATTTAGCCTATACACAAAATGCTAATTTCATTATTCTATCACAACACCCGCTGAAATTACACAATAAGATTCTCCTGCTGCTCTTTGTTTGATAATTATTTTCCCCTAACTGCTTTTGCCAAGCAAGCGAACAGACTGATCTATCTTATTTCTATTAGCAGATAAGGATATATCAGATCTTCTCTTCTTTTCCCTGAAGCTCGATCGCTGTGGCAACTTCGCGCATTCTCATTATCCCAGCGCTGAATAGATCAGTAAATTCCATGTTCAGCATCTGTGCTCCTTGTTCAATCTTCGCGCGGTTCGCGGCAGCAGCAAACCGCTTATCCTTCCACTTCTTACGGACTGATTTAACCTCCAGATCAAGCACACTTTTTGGCGGCCGAACAAGTGCTACTGCCATCACCAGCTCCTCAGTCAATTCATCAATTGCGTAGAGCGCCTTCTCCATCACATACAGTGGCTCAACATCAGTGCAAAATTTCCAACCGTGTGATAGTACGGCACGAATATAATCGTCAGAAAAGTTTCGTTCGGTCAGAATCTCCTCTCTCTTCTATCAGTGTTGGTCTGGATGGCGCTTGTAATCCAAATCAGGGATGAGACCGATGATTCCCCATTTCTCTTCGCCATCTCCTCTTTTTCGCGCCATATAACACATAACGCTTTCTACTAGATGTAACGCAATAAATATTTGCACATTCATTATAGGGGCTTGTCTTGGCGAACCCGCGGGTTCAATAGTAGTCGGGCTCGTCCCTGAGCCCGACCTCGGGGTCAGAGACGACCCCGAGTACAGAACCCATACAGAAAATACATGTAACTATTTATTACGCTCTATATACCAAGGCGTGCTTGATTAGATTTTCGTTCTGATTGAACTCTTGCAACAGACCCCATACATCTTTGCGTACGCATTGGTGTGGCTGTTGACATCATTCCTCCTCAGTGGTGCCTAAATGGTATTACAATACATCTTTATTGCGTAACTTGGCAATAAATGCTGCTCAAAAGTTAGGATTCGAGAGATAAATCAACAAGTGTTGGGTTTTAAGTGTTGAGTTATGGGTGTTGAGTGTTGAGCTGACCGCTGATAGCTGTTTGCTATTCTAAGAACCAAAAACTACGAACCTCCTGACGTTCTTCCTCTCTTCCGTTATTCTTTACATCTTTGTCTCTTGTGGCAATACTTTAAGTAGATACCTGAGCGATATTTATTAAACTATCTTGGCAATTAACCCATGAACAACCAGGGAAATTATGGTTGCCAGATTCTCATTTATCTGATATATTCTGATGTTCAGGTCGAGGGATACAGAGATAGTCTCTTTAGATATGGATGCCTCGACTGTCGTGCGGTTGAGAAGTATTTGACGGGAAGCCTATACGGCAAGAGGACGTGTGTGTTGAATAAAAGAGGAACAATATGAGAATAATTCGTCAGCTTCGATATCTGCGCCCCTCACTCAGAAAGATGTGGGGGATGCTGGCAATAGCCGGAGTGGTGACATTGCTGGTAAGCATGATCGCCCTCCTTCCCCCGTACCTCGTTAAACTCTTATTCGACTATGGTATTGCCGCCGGCGATATCAGCACGATCATATTCTATGGCTTGCTGGCGATCGGGGCGCACTTACTTACATCAGTCCTCGGCTTTGCAGGGGAAGCACTATTTAGCGTTACCGGCGCCCGGTTCATCATGAATGTAAAGAGCCAGGCTCTCGAGCGGCTCCTCGGGATGAGGCTTGAGTTTTTTGATAAACACGAGAGCGGTTATTTAGCCGAGCGCTTCAATGAGGTGGATATGTTGAATGCCTTCATTTCGCCAATGATCTTTCAGTTCTTCGGGAGCATCATTCAGTTTTCCGGAGCGCTGCTGATCATGGCCCGAATCAGTGGCGAGATCACGATTGTGGCGCTATTTTTCGTGCCGATCTTCTATCTCATCACCCACAGGATGAGCAGTGCTATCAAAAAGACCTCCGAGACGCTCATGGAGGTAGGCGCAGAGATGCGGGGCAAGTTGCAGGAGACGATTTCAGGGATTGGGGAGATCAAACATTCGACTGCGGAGGGTCGGAGAGCCGACGAGGCCAAAAACCAGTTTGACACGCTTGCAAGCCAGGAGATCAAACAATCCATCTTTATGGGGCTAGGGATGGAATCCATTGGTTTTCTGACAAACCTTGTGACGGTGATTGTGATTGTCCTCAGCGGGATATTTATTGTCAGAGGAGAGATGACGATGGGGGACTATGTGGCAATGGGTTTATACGTCGGGATGCTGTTTGCCCCGGCGTCTCTTTTTGGTACCTTCGTGCTGACCATTCAACCTGCCATAGTCGCCCTTGAGCGATTAATGCCGATATTTGAGGAAAAGACAGAACAGGAGCTGAGTGGAAACAAACGCATAAGAAAACTGGAAGGCGCCATTTCGTTTGACAGAGTAACCTTCGCCTACGAATCGGGTAAGGAGCGTGTTCTTAAAGGGTGCAGCTTCTCCATCGCTCCTGGTGAATGCGTGGCGATTCTCGGCCGGAACAGGGCGGGAAAATCAACACTGGTGAAATTGATGCTGGGCTTTTACGCCGGCTACAATGGGGAGATATTTATTGATGGCACAGAATTACGCCGGTACGATATATCGTCGCTGAGAAAAAGGGTGGGGCTAGTCTCCCAGAATCTGGTTCTCTTTAGCGGAAGCCTTTGGGAGAACGTCAAAATGGCAGGTCCCGCGGCCTCAAACGAAGCGGTGGAGCAGGCTCTTTCCTTAAGCGGATGTAGAGACGTATTCGACGGGGATCTAAGTGAGATACACATCGCTGAGTCAGGCAAAACCCTGTCAGGAGGACAGAGACAGGCAGTGGCCATAGCTCGGTGTCTGCTGAAGGAGCCGGACGTGTTGATATTCGATGAAGCAACAGCCCACTTAGATGGGAGTACCCGTCAGGTGGTAATGCATGCCTTTAAGGAGGTGTTTGCCCAAAAGACAAGGATTCTGATAACGCACGATGGAGAACTGGCAAAAGCTGCCGACACCGTCCTCTTGCTGGAAAATGGGGTCGTCAACAGGATAACACCTTCAAAAATTGGCCTGCTGGGTGAAGATGGATAGCTTCAGCAACTCAAAGATGATCTGTTCCGAGGTAAGGGTGGGAAACATTCCCCTTTGGGGTTTGACAGACATCTAAGGCTTATAGTATTATAGCGGCTAGTGAAAGTAAAGCTCTCTCACTTTTTATCCCAATCTTCGTGACCCTGTTGGTGAAGAATCTTCTGGGTTGGGTACTGTCTTAAGTTGCTTATGATATTGCGGGTTTACCTGGGCTTGCGATAGGAGGTTCGTATGTCCGAAGCGATTCTGAAGGTGGAAAACCTTTCCAAAAACTACGGCAAATTTCCTGCCGTCAAAGAGGTAAGTTTCGAACTTAAAAGGGGTGAGGTATTCGGTTTCTTGGGTCCCAATGGCGCCGGGAAAACGACTACCATCAAGGTATGCGTCGGCCTGCTTAAGCCAAGCACCGGGCGGGTGCTTATCGACGGGTTTGATATAACAAAAGAGCCGGTTGCGGCAAAGGAGCTGCTTGGTTACGTCGCCGATAACCCCTTCCTATACGATAAGCTTACCGGCAGGGAGTTTGTGCGCTTTGTATCCCGTTTATATAACGGCAATCCCAGAGAACAGAGGATCCAGGAATTATTCGATTCCTTTGAGATGAGCGATAAGATAGATGAGCTGATTCAAGGCTACTCCCGGGGGATGCGCCAGAAAACAGCCCTGATCTCGGCTTTAATCCACAATCCTCAGGTTCTCTTTGTTGACGAGCCCACCGCCAATCTGACCCCAGGAGTGCTCGCCTAACAAAGGACATCTTTCGCGCCCTCACCCGGCAGGGGGTGAGCATCTTTATGTCGACCCACATAATGGAGATTGCCGAGCGTCTCTGTGACCGCATCGGCATCATCCATCAAGGCGAGCTTGTTGCCTTGGGTAACCTGAGTGAGCTCAAGCAGCAGGCAGGTTTGGGAGGGTCCACCCTGGAAGATATCTTTCTTGAGCTTACTGGCGATTTGGATACAGATACCAAAAAGCTCCTTGAGGAGCTTGGTGCTTAAGGGGAAACAAAAATGGGCATAATTAAGATTCTCCTGCAAAAGGAGGCACTCGTCTTTAGAAATAGCTATCTTAGAACCAGGAAGCAGATTGCCATTGCGGTTGCCTTGGCAATCCTGGTCCCGGTGTGGTTGGGAGTGACGACCTGGGCATTTAGGGACATCGTGTCTGTGGTGCTTGCAGAACTCGGAATGGACATCATCGCTCCCCTCTTTCACTTCATTTTCATCGTGTTTTTGGTTTTCAGCTTTGGAACAATGCAGGATCAAGCTCGATTGAGGCTGCTTAACCTCCCTGAGCTTTCCCTTCTCATCACATCCCCAATATCAGCCAATACCCTCTACCTCTTCCGCGTTATCCTGGTCACTTTTTCTGCCAGAGGGGCGTTGTTCCTTCTCTTCGTTTTCATACTGCCAGGCCTCATCGCCGTAGGGATAGCCGGAGGTGCACCCTGGTACTACTACCTGTTCGTGCTGCCGGTCGCTTATTCTCTCCTGCTAGTAGCCGCTTCCTTTGCTGTTGTTCTGATCTTGCTCCTGGCCAGGGTCTTATCGCCTAAAAAGATAGCACAGGGAGCAGCGGTGCTCGGCTTCCTCGGATTTGCCCTGTGGATAGGCTTCATGGTTTGGGGTATGGGAGAGATTGGGCCGCTGCTACTTGCATGGGCAAGGGCAAAAGAGCTGCTCTGGCATATAACTTTGCCCGCCACGGATGCTGCCGCCCTCTTAACCGGTCTCATTCACGGGGAGGTCCCGTTCTGGCCGCTTACTCGTTTGTTTGTGGTAACGGGAGTGATCCTTGGAGGATCAATGCTCATTGCAAGGAGGGTCTATTATCAAGCCTACGAGAGAGCTCAAATAGTGGAGATCTCCGGCAAGAAACAGGTTAAACGACCGGTAAGAGAGCCTCTTTCCCTCGGGAGAAGGAGCAGCGTCATCTTAACCGAATGGAAGAAGGCGGTGCGTAACGACATGGGTCTAACGGCGATTACTCTTCTTGGGATATTGGGCGTTTATCTTTTTTTCGCTGTGGGATTTGTGCTGCCGGAGCCCTGGAATAATTTACTCTTCCTTGCCCATATCGGTGTGATCGGTTTCCTAACTTCTGCCGCGGTGGAAGGACTCTTTACTACCCCTGCCGATGTCGGGCAGGATAGCAAGGCGCGCAAGGAGCAGTTCTCGGTACTTAAGTCCGCGCCCTTTAGCGGAAGGGACTTCGTATTCTCTTACTGGCTCGCCCCTTTTATTGGTCAGATACTCATTTCGGGGGTAATCTTGCTGGTGCTCCATATCTTTTTGGGGAGCAGCATCCCGACAATCCTTCTCTCTCTGGTAGTTCTGGCTCTCCTTCTCGGGTCAGCCGCTGCTTTCGAATCGGTATTGAGTATGGCAGCGATGGAAGGCAAATGGTGGTTGGCCACACCGGCTGGTTTTTACGTGCGCGCCTTTTTGCCTGTTCTTTATTATATTCTCGCCCTGGGGATTCTCGCTCTGGGGATGATCTACGAGATTTGGCTCGTGGAATTCTTGCACCACTTGCCTCAGGGGTTGGAGTTCACCATCAGTGGTGCTATCTTTCTGGCCTTGACTGGATTTACCCTTTACTACTTCCTCCGTCTGTGCGCCCGGTACTGGGAGGAGATGGAGATATGAGTAAACA
>CAZORT010000008.1:0-14836 GCA_964582575.1 uncultured Thermotogae bacterium | reverse complement strand
AATGAGTCCTGTACTTAGTGCAATAAGAAGTAACGTTATAACCACTGATTATTCTCCTCTAATCACTTTTAACAAGGAGTCTCTTAACAAGAAGAGTGATTTGACTTATCCTTTTATTTCACCGTCTGTTTCCAGTATCTTCTTTCGCCAATGAGCGGCGCGGGATTTATCTTGATCAGTAAATACATCTTTGACCATTTTATACAATTGATAGGTGGAGATAATACAAAACCGTTGTGCCTGGCAGCCACGAAGCACCTCTGAAGAAAATTGCGTTCCCCGATGTTTAGGGTCTTTCTCTCGTTCTGCGTTAACGACGAGTATACCCTTGTACCGATGCGCTGATTCTACCAATGCGCCATCGACTTGGCGTAGAAGGGAATGATAATGCTTAAGCCTCACTGGGGTAGATTCAGTTGCTGCGATAATACCGATAGCATCCCCTTCATCTGACCGTAGAAGCAAATCCCAATCTTCTTTATACTCTTCCGGCTGCGGAACCTCGAACCCTAATATGCGAAATGACTGTCGTATAGCTGAAAAGAGAGAGAAACGTCCTTTTGTGTAAAGAATACGCTTATAAACTATCAACTGATCAAGTCGCTGTTCTACTTCCGCCTTCTTGGCGCATAGTTTATCAACTCGCTCATTGAGGGAGTCAAGTTCATCCCGCAGTCCATCTTCTCCTGGAATAGGGTATGCCGGCAACCAATCTGGAGCGGGGGCAAAAAGCGGCCGTTCTGTTGCTGCAGCAACTGCTGATAGCAGAACCTCGGCTTCACGCCGGGAAGGAAGATCATAAGTCGGTGGAACGAGAATCAACCTTCCTTCGTCAAATGGAATTGAAAGTGCGATAATATCTCCCACCTTATTTCTCGCTAAGACAGTGACAAATTCCTCGAGCGACGATGCCATTAAATCTTTGAAGACGGACTGATAGATGAACTTATCGGTAAAAGCACGCAGATAATCAGCGAACGGATGATCTGTTTTTTCCACAACTATATCTTGGCCACAGCGGGGAAGAAAACGGACATTAGCGGGAAAAATAAAGTGTTGATTCTTCTTTACTAATGATATCGGCGGAAGAATACTGCTGCGATTGAGTCGTTCCAATCTGCCGCTATTACTCATGACTTCCAGTGGCTCACTGCGTGGCAAGAGACGGCAGACAACGATACCCCCTCCTTTACGTAACAGATCATCTATCTCCATGCGGCGTCGCTCGATAAGCCGAATGATTACTTTACCGAAGCCGCGATCGTTTTCAACGTAAGTTCTGCGAAGACCATCTTTTTCACAGGGAACATCGTAAACCCACAGATCGTTAATACGGCTGGGATCAATGAATAGCGCATCATACCCGGCAAAAGAAGGGGCATCCACAAAACTTCCGTTCTCAAGATCGCTGTGCTCTAACTGCCAATCTACGGCCAAAAATTTACGTCCCATCTTCTTCCTCCTAATCGGTAGTATGACGAAATCATATTTTCAGTGATTGTATCCCGAAGAGGCAGTAATAATCAATTTTTATTAGTGTAGCGCGTTGCTGCTGATCTCCTGCTATCGTCATCCAACGGATTGAAAATCACTGAAAGCCGACTTATCATAAAGCTGATATGAGTAATCGTTTATGGTGGACGACCGTTGAGAGCATTATTGGAGAACTTAATTTTGTCTCATCGGAAAAGGGATTGTCGTTGATTGGATTGGCAAAACAGGGAATGCCAACTCAGTTCAACGGCAGCGCGCTTTGCTGCGGCAAACTCCATCCAGTAAACAGAGCAGCGATAGAGCAGGTAAAGGCATATCTTGCCGGCGAACTACGTACTTTTTATATTGAGATGGATTTACAAGGGACTCTGTTTCAGTTGGCCGTGTGGCATGCGGCTTCTTTGATTCCTTACGGGGAAACAGCCTCTTACAGTGATCTGGCAGTGGAGATTGGTCGGCCTGCTGCAATACGCGCTGTTGGACAGGCAATGGGAGCAAATCCTCTGTTGCTTTTCATTCCGTGCCACCGCGTTATAGGTAAAAACGGCTCGTTGACCGGGTTCAGCAGCGGCATTAATTTGAAACGACAACTACTTGACTTAGAAGAACAGGTAATTACCACAAAGAGAGATTGATACCATCTTGCAGATTCTATATACTTATTTTGTACTTACTTTGCTTATTATTTTTTTCGTGGCTTGGTATATCCGTAAATGCGTGATATAATTATTTAACATTAGATATAATTAGAGGAGAAGGAAATGCAAACAACGATCTACTATAACGAACAAGATCGGTATCTTCTTAACAAAGTGGATATGAAGGCGCGCAAAGAGCGAAAAAGTCGCAGCGCGGTCATACTCTCTATCCTGGAAGAGTATTTTGAGCATAAGAATAAGCTTGGTGAGATCCTTCTCGACATGGGAGAGCTATCTTTGGATAACTTAGAAAAGGGACTACACCTTCAACAGCGCAAGTTTGCTGACAAGTTGTTGGGAGAGATACTTCTTACAGAAGAACTGGTATCAGCAGATGCTCTGGATAGAGCATTGATGGTTCAACGCCGATTTTCACAATAAATTTTAAGTAAATTTTGTGAAATAATAGCGCGGTTATTTTGCATGCAACGATTGCAAATAACCGCGTTTTATTATGCCAGCAGACGAGAGATCGGTCTTGGCAGGTTTTTGGAAGCAACTGGCAGATGATATCTCCTGTAATTTGTATCAACGAAAAGGAGTGACGCGGACAAGTGTAGAAATGTGTAATCTATGCCCGTTAATAATGAACACAAACTCAGCAAACATAGCTAAAAACCCCTCTTGCGGACGCATGATGCGTGCTTGCCATATATCTTCCTCTTGCAGCAGAGGATATTCCCGCCAAAGGGCTCCGCTAAAGTTACGAACCGGAACGATTTAACAGGCGCTAACTTTTCAATAGTCTAATTTTTGATCTATCAGGCGAATAACCGATGGGAGAAGGAATGTATGCCTCATCGATTTTCGTCTTTTCTGGCATCAGTATGTGCGATTGCATAAATCTTTTCTTTCCTTTATCATTAGAGAGCGAGGTGATAGTTGATGAAAGAGGGGTTGCGTCATGGAAACATAGGGCGTGAGAGTAAGAACATATACTTTGAAGGGCAGAAATATCCTGAACCGACTATTTGTTCAAAATGTGATTTAGTCTATCGCACTGGACGGTGGCAACATAGCGACAATGAGCGACCAATAAAAGCACCGACTCAACTCTGTCCGGCATGTCGGAGAGAAGCCGATCGTTATCCAGGCGGGCTGCTCCAATTAAGCGGCCAGTATCTTGACAAGCAGCGGACAGAGATTATCAATATCGCTAATAATCAAGCTCAAGCCGCTGCTTCTACACGTCCTTTGCATCGGATAATGTGGGTTGAAGATAAGGGCGAACATCTTGAAATAGCGACAACAACGGAAAAACTGGCAATGCGGATCGGAAAAGCGATTCACAGTGCCTGTAAAGGGAAATTGGAAATAAAGAGCATGCCGGCAGGACAGATAGTGCGAATCTATTGGCATCGAGATGAATGATAAATACGATTAAAGGAGAATCGATCGATAGTTTTTTAAATGCAATTGCTGCCAAAGACCCGGTGCCAGGAGGAGGCAGCGTTGTCGCGTTTACTGGCGCTATTGCTGTTTCTCTTGCATTGATGGTCTGTGCAATAACGACCGCTAAATCTGGTAATCCGGCAGTAGAAAAGATCGCGGCAGCAGCTAAAGAGTTGCGAGAACGCCTTCTTCTCCTTGTAGACGAGGATGGAGAAGCATTTACAAAAGTGATGGCCGCTTTTCGTCTTCCAAAAGACAACCATCGCCGCCGCATGATCGACAACGCATTGGTCAAAGCAGCCGAAGTTCCTCTGGATACTGCGCAGACTTGTATCGATCTCCTTACGCTGCTTGATGAATTAGTTCAAGTTGGAAGCAGGTCAGCGGTCAGCGATATAGGAGTGGCGGCATTATTGGCACAGGCAGCAATTGATGGTGCGTTGTTGAACGTGATGATCAATATTAACCAAATCAAAGACGAGAAATTATCCGAGGCCTTTCGTCGGCAACATGATGCACTGACAGAGCGGAGTAAGCAGCTTTCGTCCTCTTGTCTGGCCGCTGTTCAGGCGCGACTTTGAAAACTCGTGTTGCCATCTTATCTGATATTCATAGTAACTTAGCGGCGCTTGAGGCAGTTCTGGCAGCGATCGAGAGAGAGCAAGTAGAGCAGATACTCTGTTGCGGTGATATAATCGGCTATGGACCATACCCAGCGCAATGTATTCATCTGCTGCAGGAGGTCGATGCCTGCGTTGTTCAAGGGAATCATGATGCAGCGGTGGCAGGTCAGCTCGATCTTCATTCTTTCGCCTCTGGCGGAGCACAGTCAGCAGTAGAGTGGACAGCGACGACTATCAGTGATAAGGAGCGCAACTGGTTAGTGGAATTACCACTTATCGTGCAGACTGATCACTACGTTCTATTTCATGGCAGTTTGCGTGATCCATTATGGGAATACATAACTACCCCCTTGGCCGCCTATGCTGCTTTTATGGAAATGGAAAGAGAGATAGCCTTCTTCGGCCATTCACATCGTTCAGGGGTCTTTCTCTTTAGGAAAGCGCATCCTAAAGTCGTGTACCAACCTGGTGGAGAGAAGAGACTGAGACTGGAAAAGAAGACGCAGTATCTAATCAACCCCGGGAGTGTAGGGCAGCCACGCGACAGTGATCCGCGGGCTGCCTTTGCAATAGCAGAATTGACAGATGATGATAAGTGGGTGCAGTTTTACCGTATTGACTATGATATTGAACAGACAAGAAGAGCGATCATCGCTGCTCATTTGCCACGATCGAACGCGGATCGGCTATTACATGGGATTTGATGTTGGAATATGGAATACAAAAAAGCGCTTACTCTTGCCGTCTCATTATCCCGTCAAGCAGGGACGTTACTGAAGCAGAGATTGCGGGAAGAAAAAAAAGTGAGAACAAAGTCACACCAGCGTGATTTTGTGACAGAATTTGATTTAGCAGCGGAGAAGTTGATTATCAACGGAATACGAGCAGCATTTCCCGACCATGCAATCCTCTCTGAGGAACAAGGAAGTTATGCTGCCAAATCACCATACCAATGGATCATTGATCCGTTGGATGGAACAAATAACTTTATCCGCGGGTATCCTCACTTTGCTGTCTCCATTGCATTAGAGGTCAATGGGAAGATAGAGATCGGCTCTATTTACGATCCCAGTCGAGATGAACTCTTCACCGCTATTGCTGGGGAAGGAGCAATGCTCAACGATGAAAAGATAAGAGTTAGTCAACGATCCGGTCTCAATGGATCCCTTATCGAATCAGGTTTTTCATCGCGTCTTTCGCTTGCTATTACTAACTATTCTTACTTTAAAGCCGTCCTTCCCTATACACAAACGATACGGAACTGTGGCTCTGCAGCGCTTGCACTTGCCTATGTGGCGGCAGGCAGATTGGATGCAATATGGTACCTCGACTTAGCACCGTGGGATGTAGCTGCCGGCACATTATTGGTACAGGAAGCAGGAGGAGAAATAAGCGATCTTGACGGTGCACCGCTCGTTGATGTGGAAAGAGGTGTATTGGCGACAAACCGATCAGTCCATAATGAGATGGTGGAAATATTCAGAGAAGTTGTGGATGGTAAGTAGTAAACCAAGCACCAAGAACCTTCTTTCTGTCCCTCTTCCCTATCCCTTAAAGCTGTATTTTAGCACTTTGACTTCTTACTTAAATTACAACTGATTGCAGCGGAAGTCCAAGTAGTCATCCACCGAGATATATACGTGGGACTCGCTTTGATATGGCGGTGAAAACTACTTCAATCGCTGCATCTATTCGGCTGGCGAGCAGATCAGCCGGTTGATTAATTCCTAATAATTCAACTTCATCACCGACAGCTGCGGCAGGGATATTGCTCACATCGACCGTTGTTAAATCCATTGAGATCCTTCCTACGATCGGTGCTCGTTTGCCGCGAATTATGACATCACTCTGATTTGAGAGTCGCCAGATCATTCCATCGGCATACCCCACTGGCAATGTAGCGATTCGCCTGGCAGAAGGAGTCTGGTAAGTGCACCCATAGCCAATTGCCCAGCCTTTTGGTATCTCTCTAATTGCCGTAATCCAGGTATACATCGACATTGTTGGTTTTATATCTTCAGCCCACGCAGCAGGAACTTCACGATAGCCGTGTAGTAAGACTCCTGGGCGCACCATATTCAGTGGTGGAGAGAATACCCCATCTCCGTATTGTAACAAGCCGGCAGAATTAGCAATATGTCGTAGTGGCGGAAGAATTTCTCGACGCTGCAACTCGGTCAACAGATCAAGGAAAGTACGGAGTTGCTGCTGCGTATAAGCGCGGTGCTCAGGCGTAGTACTGTATGCAACGCTAAAATGGCTGAAGATTCCCTCCACTTCCAGGCGGTCATCCTCTTTGATCATCGTGATAAGCCTGACTGCATTATCAGGGAGAACTCCCTGCCGCCCCATTCCTGTATCAACACAGATATGGACTTTAGGCCTCGTATTCTGCGCCTTCTTGCCCAGCGCAGTAGCAAATTCAGCATCACTAATTGAAACAGTGATATCATTATTAATTAAAAAAGGAATTTGCTCACGGCGTGAACCAAAGAGGATCAAAATCGGTTTAACGATTCCATTGCGACGCAGCTCTTCTGCTTCAATGATATTCGCTACACCGAAATAATCGACTGAATTCTCTGCTGCTTTGGCAATCTGTATTGCGCCATGCCCGTAAGCATCTGCCTTCACCGGAAATAATAATCGTATCTCATCATCGATCTCTTTTCGTACAATCGCAATATTTTTGCGCAGTTGAGAAAGATCAATCCGTGCCTCTGCCATTGCCTTTTGCATTATAAAGTTCCTCCTGTTTGAATCCAATTAAGATTGTAATTTTATATCTCGTTAATAGTATAGCGTAGTTACGGGAAATCTCTCATTAACTTCTAATTCCCAGCCATGACTTTCCTTCCATTAACTCTTCCTGTTACTCTTTTACCGGTAATCGCTTCAAACTGCTCCACTTTAGTCTGTTCCTTCGCTTCTTTGACAATCTAAACTTGTTGAGTCTTTCCTGTGTTAAGGAAAGCGTGAAGTTAAATCGCTATAACCGTTTGTCAGCCTCTTCTATCGATCGATCATCAAAGAGAGTCTGTTGGCACCATCTCTCTTTTGCTGGAATAATTTGCACTTTACCGTATACTCCGTCGTAGCCAGGTAGGATTTTAACATTACCACAGCGGATTTGTAGAATTCCGTGCTTAATGGCCGATAAAACAGCTACGTTTAGTTCTTCCGCGGCAAGGTCGAGCAGGATACGAAACTCGCTGCCGTAATACTCGATCAGTCGCAGATATTCTTTCTCCACCCGCTTAGTTGTGATTCCGACTTTAAATGTTTGTGCAATGATCTCTTGTAACGGGATGAGGGAGCGATATGGTATTACATTCTTAGATAAGGGCGTGCCGTTCTTACATACCTCGGCTTCTGTACGGTCGGCGAGCATCTCTACACGGTGCAGCACGCCGATAGTAAGTTCCTTACCACATACAGGACAGATCTTTTCTATCCTGAGCGTCTCGTGGGGAGCAAAAGAGCAATCACAGGTACGGTGGCCATCATAATGGTATTTTCCTTGGGCAGGAAAGAATTCGATTGTATATATGAACCTCGTGCTATCTTTCTCTTTGATCGCAGTGATTATGTTAACAAAGCTTGCTTCCGGAAGGTCAAAGACATTCGCTTCGCGACCGAGATTAGGCAATGAATGGGCATCGGAATTTGATATTAGAGATATCTGATCGAGAGACGACAGCCGCCAATTCATCGGAGGATCACTCGATAGGCCTGTTTCAATGGCAAAAATATGGTCGCTCAAATTACCGAAACATTCTGTTAGTGAATCAAATCCTGATTTTGCACCGAATACAGAAAACCAAGGCGTCCACGCATGCGCAGGAATTATCACAGTCTGCGGAGAGATCGACCAGATTATTTCAGCGACCTTTATTGCTGAGATGCCCAATATTGGGCGTCCATCAGCCGCCAGATTACCAACTTTTGCTAATTCACAGTTGATCCGTTCTACATTTTGCAGACTAGGAGTAAAGAAGAGAAGATGAACTTTACGCACCCGGTTATTCTGGTTCCAAATACATGATATCTCTGCTGTCAGCATGAAGAGTACCTGGTCATAGCAATAGAGTCCGTCTCCTTGCGGAACAAGTGATTGGCAGAGAGTCTTATACCAAAGCGGATGCGTAAAATCACCTGTTCCCAGGATATCGATCCCTTTCCTTCGTGCCCAAAGAGCAAGCTGGGGTAGATCCATCTGCGAACTAGTACCGCGACTGAACCGCGAATGAATATGGAGATCAGCGATCAATCTCATATAGTTTCTCCAGTGACCTTAAGTTTTACCGCGCAACAAAGCGAGTCTTTATCCTAAAAGGATAAGCGATAGATATAGTGGAGAGCAAATTGATCGAGAGATTGTTGCTAATAAAAGAGAAGAATGATAAACTTAAGTTAAGTTATGCAATCGTAGAAAGTAGTAATTAAAAATAAATAATCGGAATAAATAATTTTAATTGTTCAATAATCAGTAGCTAAATGGTAAAAATTAGTGCATCACCAAAGAGTGATCTGTTACTGCTCACCGCCTGTTATGGCGGAGGACATATCAATGCTGCGCGGGAATTGAAGAGTGCGTTTTCGGTTTACTATCCGAAACTGTGCGTCGAGACGATGGATTTTATGGCTCAGATGCTCGGTCCCTGGATCGATAAACGGATTCATACGACATACATTTCATTTGTAAAATATACTCCTGCGCTCTACCGCAATTTTTATAATTTGACTGATAGCTCTTCTATCTCCCCGTTATGGCAGAGGAGGATAAACCGCTTGGGGTTTACTCACATGGGTCGTTATCTGCGGAGTAATCCTCCACGAATCATTGTTTCATTGTATCCGGTTCCGGCTGGAGTAGTCAATGAATTAAAAGAGCGAGGGGTGCACAACATACCTTTGGCTACGGTGATCACAGATCATGTGGCACACAATCAGTGGGTTCATCCTTATACTGATCTTTACCTTGTTCCGTCGACACCGGTTAAAGAGGAACTTATTGAACGTGGTGTTTCTCAAGACCGTATTGAAGTGACAGGAATCCCTATCAATCCTGCCTTTGGGCAGCAGTGGAATAAACAAGTGCTGCGGCGCGAGTTAGGCCTAAAAGAAGATCTGTTTACCGTGTTGGTCCTGGGTGGCGCCTTCGGTAACTGGAGCGGGATGCGAAGAGTATGCACTCTTCTGTCAGCATTTCCATTTCCCATTCAAGCGGTCATTGTCACAGGTAAAGACTTTAAGATGAAAGAAAAATTAAGCTCTATGTTCAGCGAGACACGTTCTCCGATGTATATCAAAGGATTTGTTGATAATATGCCGGCGTGGATGGGGGCGGCAGATATATTGATCAGCAAGGCAGGGGGGATCACAGTTTCAGAAGCAATGGCGAGTACATTGCCGCTGTTAATCTACTCTCCGATACCAGGACAGGAAGAGGCCAATGTCCGCTATCTTGTCGGAGAAGGAGCAGCTATTGCTGCGGATGATATTAAGCAGCTGATGAGAGCACTTGAGCAAATCATCCGGCATCCAACAGAGCTATCAACGATGCGCCAGCGAGCAAAGCAGATTGCACATGCTGATTCGGCGCGCGTCGTTGCTAAGGTTCTCTATGATAGATTCTTGACATAAAACAGGTGGGAGATGATTTGTAATTGAGAAAAATAGTGAAAACCGAAGCGTGTAGATCTAGAGATGATACTTCTTCTATCTCTCTTCTTTACCACAGCAAGGTGAAATAATGAGTCATCCCAGCGCACTAAAAGAGAAGGCAGATATCCTCATATTGACCGAGAATGAGGGAGGACATTTAGTGACCGCAAATGCGATGGCGGCTGCGTTGTCCGTCCTGCAACCATCATTACAGATAAGAACGATTGATTTCATCGAACAGATGTTTGGCTCCCAGTTAAAGATCCATAGTCGCAAGATGTATTATTTCGCTAACAAATATCTCCCCACACTCTATCGGTGGTATTGCTCTGAGAGAGTAGATAAAATCCTTTCCCGGCCACAGCTAAAAAATCGAGCAGCTTCCTTTGCTTATTCATCGCTGCAGCGGTATTTAGATGATAATCATCCCCGGTTGATCATCGCAACCCATAATTTTCCTGTCGGAGCGGTCGGGGAAATGAAACGTCGTGGATTATATAGTGGAGCAGCGGCAACGATTATCACTGACCACTTTGTCCACAGCCACTGGATTCATCCTGGTATCGATCTCTATCTTGTTGCATCAGAAAGGGTACAACAAGAGCTTATTAAGCGTTGTATACCTGCTGAGCGAATTATCGTCACTGGTATCCCTATCGATTCTGCCTTTGGTGTGGAACATGATCGTACGCAATTACGTCGGCAAATGGGGTTGGCCAAAGATTTACCAATGGTGTTGGTTATGGGAGGTATGGCCGGTATAGTGGGCGGAATGGTAGATGTCTGTTCAATCTTATCCCGTTTTCCCGTGCCGTTGCAAGCCGTGATCATCACAGGAAAAAATAGCAAGATGAGAGAGAGACTTAAATCAATTGCAACGGGGGCGCAACATCCGATCTATGTTAAGGGATTTGTCGATGATCTGCCGACATGGATGGGGGCAGCAGATATATTGATCAGCAAGTCAGGAGGGCTTACAGTTTCAGAAGCAATGGCGAGTCAATTGCCGATGCTGATTTACCGCCCGTATCCATGTCAAGAAGAGGCTAATGCGCGTTATCTTGTCGGAGAAGGAGCAGCAATGTGGGCGAGTGATTGTGCGCATCTGGAAATTCAGTTACTGCAGATCCTCAGCCAACCACAACTCCTTGCGCAGATGAAACGTGCTGCGAGTAAACTCAGTAAAGCTAATGCCGCACAGAGAGCAGCAATGGTACTTTCTACGCGATATTTAGCATAACTGCGATGATAAGACGTATAATAAGGCGTGGATGGCGAATATGGGAACGTATCTTTTGTAGGTTGTATCATCTGCAAGATGTTCCCAGTGCAGGGATTCAGCTACTGAAAATAAGAGTGCACCGATACCGGGGTAAGAGAATAACTTTGCAAGATAATACAGCAATTGTCCCTGGAGATATCGTTGTTTCTTTACATTTGAACAGTGAACAAGCGCTCTTGTTGCATCGACCGGGCGCTTCGTCCATTCATACTGGGATAAAATTATTGCGATACTTGATCCTGGTGTGGGAGGGACTAAAGGAGATGGTGCAGCGAGGAGATATTCCATCGGAAGTGAAAGCCTTCTATGGGGTAACGCTCTTTTATCGGGGGGTATTGATTCCTGGGATGGAAGTGCGGGAAACTTCAGCTTGGACTAGGGCTTGGCAATCATTGTACTTGCGCTGGTTGATGGTGCTGTACCATCCGGCTGGATGGCGACGCCTGAAGACAAGAAAAGGAGTATGGGTGCCTAAAGAGATCTGGATATCCAAAGAACAGTTACTTCTTTATAATAAGGGTAAGAATCGTTAGCTTGAGGCATAGGAATTTCAGAGTGCAGAATGCAAATTGAAAAATGCAAAATGCAGGGAAAACTTCATAAAACTGACTGGGAAAATTTGACTTTTGCAATTTACAATTTGAATTTACCCGAACGGAATGAGGGTTATCTGGTAGTCAGTAGCTTGTAGTGTGTGAAAAATGTACTATTTGTTCTCTTCCCACATACTGGAGATCTCTTTGTTGCCAAAGGAGTTGTTGATAGGCAAAATATCGTTATCAACTTAAGTTACTTTACCACTGGAGGCTGATTTAATGTGATTGCAATTTTTGATTTTGGTAGTCAGTATTCCCATCTTATTGCCCGGAGAATACACGAACTTGGTGCTGCAGCACGATTCTATCCCTATGATACCATCGCCGATAAATTATTGGCTGATGGGGTGAAAGGTATTATCTTTTCCGGAGGTCCGTCTTCAATATATGATCGAGATGCACCGCTACCGGCAAAAGAGATATTTGCCCTCGGGCTGCCAATTCTCGGAATATGTTACGGCCAACAGCTCCTTGCCGAATATCTTGGGGGTAAAGTTGAGTATGGTGATCGTCATGAGTATGGAACAATGACGATAAAGATAGTTGAGAACGACCCTTTATTAATCGGCCTCAACGCTACGGAAGAAGTATGGATGAGCCACAGCGATAGAATCTCCCTCCCTGCGGAATATAAAATTATCGCTTCTTCGGACAACTCCCCTTATGCCGCCTTCCATGTTGATCATCTATATGGAATTCAATGGCATCCAGAGGTTAGTCATACCGTGAGCGGCCAGAGACTGCTGGGTAATTTTCTTACCTTATGCGGGTGTGAGCAGAATCGCAATCCAGTATCGATGATCGACTCACTGGTGAAGCTGATCAGAGAAGAAGTAGGAACAGAAAGAGTAATCATTGGCTTAAGCGGTGGCATTGACAGTAGTGTTGCCACAGCTCTTTGTGCTAAGGCTATTGGGACACAACTATGTGCAGTTTATGTTGATACCGGTCTTATGCGCGCCGGTGAGAGTGATGTTGTAGAAGGAGTGGCGAGTAAATTTAGCCCACGGTTTATCCGAGTTGACGCACAAGAAAGATTCATTGAGCGGCTTGCCGGGATCGTTGATCCAGAACAGAAGAGACATGTAATCGGCGAAGAATTTATCCGTGTCTTTGAAGAGGTAGCGCGCGCTGAACGGGCGACTTTTCTAGCACAAGGAACAATCTTTCCGGACATAATTGAGAGTGGAGGGCAGAATCAACAGTCTGCGTTGATCAAATCGCATCATAATGTCGGTGGCCTTCCCAAGAAGATGGAGTTTACCGGAATCATTGAACCGTTAAAATATATGTATAAAGATGAAGTACGAATTTTAGCACACCAGATTGGCCTCTCCCGTGAATTGATTGATCGACAACCGTTTCCTGGCCCAGGATTGGCTATTCGCATCATCGGAGAGGTGACGGCAGAGCGGCTCAATCTTCTTCGTCAAGCCGATAAAATTTTGCAAGCTGAAATTGCAAAGAGAGAATTGACTAATCAGCTTTGGCAAAGTTTTGCCGTACTGCTAACGAATAAATCGACCGCAGTCAAAGGGGATCGACGCGGATATGGGTATATTCTTGCCATTCGCATGGTCGATAGCAAAGAGGCGATGACAGCACGCTTCTCCCGTCCTGATTGGGATCTTCTCGCACACCTTTCTACTAAAATAGTAAATGAACTGCCTGCAATATCCCGTGTTGTATATGATATCACTAATAAACCGCCGGCAACGATCGAGTGGGAATAGTCTTACTTGTTACCTTCGCTAGTTTACGTAGTTGCCCAACTCTCTTCATCAGCGGCTTCGATGAGTCTGTTGATCAACTGATCAATATCGCCGGCTAATATCGTTTCTAATTGGTGCAGGGTCAATCCGATGCGGTGATCAGTAGCTCGATTTTGTGGAAAGTTGTATGTGCGAATCTTTTCGCTCCGATCACCAGAGCCAATCTGCTTCCGTCGTTGTGCCGAGATCTCTTCTTCTTTCTGGCTCTCATAAAAATCTTTAAGACGCGAGCGGAGGATGCGCATCGCTTGTAATTTATTACGTAATTGCGACTTTTCATCTTGGCAGCTCGCACTAATTCCAGTTGGAATGTGAGTTATCCGGACAGCGGAATCAGTAGTATTAACACTCTGCCCTCCCGGACCAGCAGAACGAAAGGTCTCTATCTTTATTTCATTGGGATCTATTTTGATCTCTACTTCTTCGGCTTCTGGAAAGACGGCCACCGTTGCTGTTGATGTGTGAATCCGTCCTGAAGACTCAGTCTTGGGAACTCGCTGAACACGATGGACGCCGCTTTCATAACGAAGACGTCCGTAAGCTCCTTTTCCTTCAGCGACAAAGGTAATCGCTTTGAACCCATCAATCGGAGTTGGATGGCTATCCAGTAAGGTTATCTTCCACTTTCTGTTCTCAGCGTAGTAACTATACATCCGGAAAAGATCAGCGGCAAAGAGGGCTGATTCATCGCCGCCTGTTCCCGCTCGTATCTCGACAATAGCATTCTTTTCATCTTCCTTGTTCTCTGGGCGGAGGAGGACGCTGATCTGTGAAATAAGACGTGCACATTTGACCTTCATCTGCTGCAGGTCTGTTGTGAGTTGCTGGCGCATCTCTATATCATCTTCTTCTTGGAGCAGTTCTTCTTCTTCAATGATCATCTGGTTAAGATTATCCAATTCTGCAGCAGCTTGACATATCTTTTGCAGTTTACTGTGCCGCTGGCAGAGGTCGCGATATGAGGTAGAGTTTATCACTTGTGGATCGCTAATTTTTCCTTCCAGTTCTTTATACTCTACAGTGATCTGTTTTAATTTTTCGCTCAATCGTTGGTCTGTCATATTTATTGGAATCCTCCTAATATCTTTCGACGGTAAAACATATTGTAAGCGTAACTATCGCCATTAAGGGACAAATAGAGAGCACAGTCATTGCGAGGCATAGCCAAAACAATTCCGTCTCTGAGATTATAGTTAACCGCATAAATCATCGCACAAATCCTACCAAATAAGTACTCATTTACTCAATCGGCAAAGTCGCAAGCACGAAACAATAGGACAAATTCGAAGCACGAATCTCGAAATCTGAAACA
>CAZORT010000007.1:0-17928 GCA_964582575.1 uncultured Thermotogae bacterium | reverse complement strand
AGGGACGTTTCTGAATTTATCCCCTGAATTTATTCTGCAAACTAAAATTCAGAAATGCCCACATTCTTTCCACCCATTCTTTCGGCTCATAATAGAATAGACGGCTTCACTACCTTTATACCAGCGATGCTGTGAGGAAAATGTGGTTCAGCTCGTGCAGCAGTCGCCCTATAAGACAGCACAATATTGCCGCTTTTGCCACAACTGGGATAGCCGAAATCGCAAGGGTAATGAGTTTACTGTGTGCATTGTGGACATACCGATAGAGCTGATCACAATGCCGCTTGGAACTTAAAGCTCTTGGGATTGGTGGGAGTCTATAGTCTCTGCTTGCTACAACCTCAATCAGAATATTTGTCTATAAATTGAGGAACTATGTAATGAACAATAATTATTTTTCGTTCACGAACATCTCTCTTTGAGCTTTACTTGATCTTTGATCGTAATCTGATAACGACTTTTATTAAGAATTCCTTCTTGCTCAAATTGATTAAGCAATATTGTGGTATTTTCTCGCGCTGAGCCGATCATATCCGCTAATTCTTGATGCGTAATCTGAAATCCGATCAGAATACCATTCTCTGTTTGAACTCCGCATTCACTGGATAGTTTCAGCAATTGACGTGATAAACGGGTTTGCAGATCCTTAAACGCAAGGTTCTCTACTATTTCCCCGATCTCGTGTACGCGCGCTCCCAAAAGATTCATCAATCTAAGCATATACATCGGCTGGTGGTTGAGCAAATGCCAAAACTTGGCCCGATTGATTCTTTGCACAATTGTTTTTTCTAAGGCTATTGCAATGGATTGTCGGGTTTTCTCGCCTACAAGCGCCATTTCACCAAATAACTCTCCTTGATCAATAACGGCAAAAGTCAGTTTTTTACCGCTGACATCGAGATAGGCCAACTTTACTCGACCTTGGTTAACTACATAGACGCTGGAGCTTGGGTCTCCCGGTTGATAGATTGCTTCTCCTTTATTAAAAGAAATAGTAGTTCCAGCGTGAGCTTTATTTTTATTATCAAATAATGTCTCAAAATATCTTCTATCACTGACTGACTGCATTGATCCCCCCTTTTATCTGTAACTGGAAATTACCTTTCCCCCACTACGACACAAAGGTAAACAATGGAATTTAAACCTTGATTCAAGTAGCTAATTATAAAGGGCAGGAAATCTGATAGGAAATGCTTTTACGATGTTTATAGATAAAACTGCAGTCAAAAAAAAGGGACTTTTATCACTGGGAAAAAAGAAATGAGGAAAAGGAATAGCATGATGAATGTCTATTAACGATTTGTTGATCAAAATTCTCCCTAAAAAGGAGGTGATCCAGCCCCAGGTTCTCCTAGGGCTACCTTGTTACGACTTCACCCCTCTTGCGAAAAATACCTTCGGCGCCTACAAGAGACGACTTCAGGTACTCCCCACTCGGTTGGTGTGACGGGCGGTGTGTACAAGACCCGAGTACATATTCACCGCAGTGTGGCTGACCTGCGATTACTAGCGATTCCGACTTCATGAGGCCGAGTTGCAGGCCTCAATCTGAACTGAGGCCAGTTTTTTGAGATTGGCTCCCCCTTGCGGGTTCGCGACCCATTGTGCTGGCCATTGTAGCATGTGTGACGCCCTGGATATAAGGGACATGATGACTTGACGTCATCCCCTCCTTCCTCCGGTTATTCACCGGTAGTCTCGTCAGAGTCCCCGGCATTATCCGCTGGCAACTGACGACAGGGGTTGCGCTCGTTATGGGACTTAACCCTACGTCCTACGACACGAGCTGACGACAGCCATGCATCACCTGTGATAGCTCTCATACCCGAAGGTATGAGTCGTCCCCCTTTCGGGTTCCTACTACTAACATGTCAAACCCAGGTAAGGTTCTTCGCTTATCTTCGAATTAATCCACGTGCTCCACCGCTTGTGCGGGTCCCCGTCAATTCTCTTGAGTTTTAGCCTTGCGGCCGTACTCCCCAGGCGGTTCACTTAATGCGTTAGCTCCGGCACTGGCCTTATTTTAGCGGCCAGCACCAAGTGAACATCGTTTAGGGCGTGGACTACGGGGGTATCTAATCCCCTTTGCTCCCCACGCTTTCGCGCTTCAGCGTCGGTCTCAGCCCAGAGGGTTGCCTTCGCCATTGAGGTACCTCACAGTATCTACGCATTTCACCGCTACTCTGTGAATTCCACCCTCCTCTTCTGGACCCTAGCCTGACAGTTTCACCTGACTGCCCTCGGTTAAGCCGAGGAATTTCACAGATGACTTGTCAAGCCGCCTAGACGCCCTTTACGCCCAGTAATTCCGGATAACGCTTGCCACCTCTGTCTTACCGCGGCTGCTGGCACAGAGTTAGCCGTGACTTATTCCTGGAGTACCGTCATCAAATGAGCATTTCCTCTCATTCTTATTCTTTCCCCAGAAAAGAAGTTTACGACCCGAAGGCCTTCATCCTTCACGTGACGTCGCTCCGTCAGGCTTGCGCCCATTGCGGAAGATTCCCTACTGCTGCCTCCCGTAGGAGTTTGGGCCGTGTCTCAGTCCCAATGTGGCTGATCGTCCTCTCAGACCAGCTACCCATCGTTGCCTTGGTGGGCCGTTACCTCACCAACTAGCTAATAGGACGTAGCCCCCTCCCCTTGCGGCGGCAAAACCGCCTTTGGCATATACTCCACCGAGTATATGCAACATCAGGTATTAGCCATCTTTTCAAATGGTTGTCTCTGTCAAGAGGACAGGTTAGCTACGCATTACTCACCCGTTCGCCGCTCCGTTACCAGTCCGCATTTCCCGAAGGAAACTTGGCCCGGTTCGATCGCACGACTTGCATGTATAAAGCACGTCACTAGCGTTCATCCTGAGCTGAGATCAAACTCTCTTAGTTTAATCATTTAGCTTGCTCTAGAATTGGTTAATAGAGTGATCTTTCAATCACCCTCATCATGCTATTCACTTTTCAATGATCAACAATTAAAGAAAAGTATAGCAGGTGTAATTAAACTTGTCAAGGGGAATCGCAAAAATGCTCAAATACTGATAGGAACGTAACTTGAACGCTGATTTGATGAGGAGCTCAACTTTAAATGCAGAATAACGAAGAAAGTTAGCGAGTAAGGGATGAAGGAAAGATGGGTAAGAGGTTCATACTTAGAAGAGAATAAAGAATAACGAGTAACGGGTAAAGAACAGAGAAGCTTAAACTGCAAAACCTCTAAACTCTGAACCATTAATTTCCTATCTCCTTGTTTTGAGATTGCCTGTCTGTGCCGACAAGGCAGACAGGAGTGGGTACCCACAAACAAGAGTCTGCTCGCTGATAGAAGTAAGGCCGGTATCGAAGGCAAACTCAGCTCTCAGCTTTAGACTCACAACTCTTGATTCTGGACTTTGGTCTTTGCCCCCAAATACGTCAGCGAACCGGCAAGATAGTACTAAGGAGCCGAACCGTTCCATCGCGAGTGGCCACGTATAATCCTTTGGGTGATGGAATCATCGTTATCACTTGGCTGCCAACGTCAACTCGCCAGTGGATCGTACCTGAACTCTCTTCCAGCGCAAAGAGGCTCATTCGGGCGGTCCCAGCATAAACTTTTCTTTCCGTAACCACGACGGCAGTAATCTCCTCGCCTGTCTGATAGATCCATCGTTCTTTTCCGTCCGCCGCGTCGAACAACTGCACGGCCCCGGTCGTAGTTCCGACTGCCACCGCTTTGCCGGCGGCCACCACTATGGTAGGTCTCGCAGTGATTCTGCTCTGCCACACGATGGAAAGATCAGACGCACAGAGCGCGAGCAACCGATAAGTCCCTCGGTGTAGTTCACCGATGACGTAAATCGTATTCTCGTATTTGTCAACCGCCAGCGGCAGAATCGGCAATGACCTTTCAGTGATGAGCCGTCCGTCGCGTGGAACAAAAAGAAGAATTCGACCGGTCGGTTGGAGAAGATATAAGGCAACCGTGGCCTTGCCGAGCGCTACTATCTGTATGGTGGATTGAAGGTGGGAAGGCCGTTCTCGTGCGCCCAATGCCCATTGTTCACTGCCGAATGCGTCTACGCGATGCAGAACCGTGCCGTCACCACTTGCCAGATAGATTGCTTCTCCTTTCAGAATAGCTCGCCGGCCGGCAGCGATCGTCTCACCGAGTTCCTCACTCCACAGCAGAGATCCATCCGCGCGGTCAAGCGCCCTGGCTGTGCCGTCGAAGGCGAGTAAATACACGCTCTTCTCGTCGACCAGTGGAGAGGTGAACGACATTTCATCAGGATCGAATTGCCAAACGATCTCGCCGGTTTGCCGCTCAAGGACAAAGAGGCCATCCGCCACTGAGGATACGTAGAGCCGCTCTCCGACCAGTACCAACGGAGCGAAGAGCGAGCCGGCCACGCGACGTGTCCACACCGCTCGTATTCGCTGATCAGAGAGGACAAGGTGCAACGACCATCTCTCACGTGAGTCTATGTTGACTAGACGGTCCCAGTGATCATACCCTTCCTTGGCTACGAGTAGATGCCGGAAACCGAGCTGTACTCGCTCGATAGTGATCGGAGTTGTCCCCTGAAACGTTCCATCGAGATAGACCGCTGCTCCGGATGGGATCGTTACGATCGTCATCGTTCCTGCCAGACGTCGCTCAATGAGAAGATGGCCGCCGAACGCAGCGGCGACAACCGCTGTGACAAGAAGGATCGCGATCTTAATATTACTCTTATCACTCATAACTTTAGGCCTGTTACTGGTCGGAGTTCAAACGATAAAAATGCAATCTGACCGCCTGTTCTCGCAAACATTTTTACAACTTATTTTTATGTTTAACCCTTGAGTTCAAATATTTTACCGTCTTGGTGTGTAGTATCTTTATAGAGATTTACTACACACCTTACACCTTTCCAGAAGCCTGTGTCTGCGTGCCTTCCTACGCACGCTTGCGTGCAGATAGGCACAGACCAGTCAAACGCACACAGCCATACACAAAGACTGCTGAGAAGAGGAAGTCATGAGTCCAAAAATCCCACCTCCACGCATTCAGCAGGCATTGTTGCAACCACTTCAGTAGCTGGCAGCGACTGATGAATTCACTACTACAGATTTCTCTCAAAAGCGCGCTCAGCAGTGAAAGCTTCTGTGTGACTCCGGTCTTACTTACACAACTGGGCTCCGAACTTGCTTTGCAACCAGCAAGAGAAACGAGTTTTTATAGCAACCTCCTGGCAATGCGAATTAGCTTCCTAAGGTCGATACTTTTACCTGCTGCTGCGCTGATGCGGGTCAAGTGCATCGCGCAGACCATCACCAACAAAGTTAATCGAAAGGACGGTCAGGAATATAAGTAGACCCGGCCAAATAACGAGCGCAGGAGCATTCCAAAAATAAGAACGGGCGTGAAATAACATATTCCCCCAACTGGGGGTCGGTGGTGAGATCCCCAGTCCCAGGAAACTTAAACTCGCCTCAGCAATTATCGCACTACCAGCAGCCAATGTCGCAGCAACGATTACCGGGGCCATTGTGTTGGGGAGCAGATGGCGCACGAGTATCCGTGTCTGAGCTGAGCCTACTGCCCGGGCAGCTGAGACAAAATCACGCGCTTTAAGGGTAAGGATCTCGGCGCGGACGATCCTGGCAATACCCATCCACCCGAAGATGACCATCACCAGCACCAGATTCCAGAAACCACCGCCGATTATCACTACCAGGATCATCAGGATTGGAAACATAGGTAGGCAAAGCATGAAATCGACGAACTTCATCAGTAAAGAATCTGTAGTCCCACCGAGGTAGCCGGCTGCAGCGCCGAGGAGCGTGCCGATAACTGCACTACCGGCCGCTACAATCATTCCAAGTGCTAAGGATATCCTTCCACCGTGCATTAGACGAGTTAATACATCCCGTCCGAGCTCATCGGTCCCTAATAGATGCGACGGTGAAGGAGAGCCGAACCGGTTGCGTAGGTTTACACGCCGCACATCATGCCTACTCAGCAAAGGAGCGGCTAGTGCGGTAAAGGCAACGGCAAGGACCACGATGAAACCAAGCACAGCCAGCTTATGGCGCAATAAGTGAACGATGATACGTCGCAGTTCGCTATCTCTTTTCGCTCGATGTGCTCGCAATCTTATCTTCCTCCTCCTAGTCATAGCGGACACGCGGATCTACGAGCGCGTACGAGATATCGGCGATTAGGTTGAACACAACCGTCAGAATTGCTAGCATCATAACTATGGCAATGACCGGGAAGGTGTCCTGAGCGACGAGTGCATGCCAAAAGGCACGGCCCATTCCCGGATACGCAAAGACAGCCTCAGTCAAAATCGCGCCGGAGAAGAGAGCCGGGATGGCGAGCGCGATGAGAGTGATCATTGTCATCGACGCATTGCGCAACCCATGCTTGTAGAGTACTCGCCGCGCGCTGAGCCCCTTGGCGTGGGCAGTACGGATGTAATCTTGGTGAAGAACCTCCAGCATCGAAGAGCGCATATAGCGCATCCATCCCGCCATCATCCCTGTGGCCAGAGTGATGGTCGGCAGGATGAGAAACCGCGCTCGATCAATAAGATACGCCCAACCTTCCATATCCAACCCTACGGTCCGCATTCCCGCGGCGGGCAGCCAGCGCAAATGGACAGCGAACAAGATCATCAACAACATTCCCAGCCAAAAATTAGGGACAGCAAAGCCGAAGAAAGCGAAACCAGTACCAATATGATCGAGAACCGAATATTGATGTGTAGCAGAGAATATGCCGATCGGCACAGCGACGATAATAGCAAACCCCATCGAAAGACCCATCAGAAGCAGTGTCCGCGGTATATTACGACCGATAAGTACGGCGACTGGTATCTGGTAGCGTCGGGAAAAGCCAAGATCCCTCTCGATGACCAGGGATCTCAACCACCGGAGATAGCGCAGGTGGACCGGTTGGTCATATCCGTGTATCGCCCGTATCCGTTCAATCTGTTCCGGCGGCATATCCGGATTGGCCATCATCAGATGCTCAAACGGACATCCCGGCATGAGCTGAAGAAGAGCAAATGACGCAAGTGAGATTAGAAGAAGGACCGGTATTATACCGACGATCCGGCGAATTATGAAACTCCCCATTCATCCTCTCCTTTCTCTGAAAGAACCAGGAGGGCTGCAAAGGCCAGAGCAGCCCTCCCGAGTAATCCGGTGAAACGTTACTCCTACTCCTCAGCGAGTGGCCCAGGCCCACTCCCAGGTATTCCACGTAGAGAGTCCTACGCCAGGCGGCCTGAATCCAACTACATTGGCCAGTCGGGTGGGATTCTCAGCGCGGAAGTAGAGCGGTATCGCCGCCACGTCCTCCGTCCACAGTCGCATGAACTCGACCATCAACCGTTGCCTACCTACTGGATCCATCTCCGTCATTATCGCCTCGATGACAGCGTCGGCCTCTGGATTGGCCCACTGGGCGACGTTCCATCCGGCCGGCATGACGTTCACGCTGTGCCATAATGACTTGGGTAGGTGGGTGAGTCCGAGGTTCCACGCGAACATCACCGCTGTCGGCCATGCCCCCGGGGCGCGGAAGTGCGCCATGCCGAAGAGGACAGCCGGCGGCAGGTTCTCGATCACTGTCTCTATACCCACTGCCCGCCAGTGGTCAGCTAGGATCACCTGAATCATCTCTCGTGTCAGGTTCCCGGCGGTGGTACGGATGTTGATAATGAATCTGTCTCCATCAGCATTGACCAGGATTCCATCCGGGCCGAGCGTCCAGCCGGCCTCAGCGAGGAGCTGTTTGGCGAGCTCGGGGTTGTATTCGTAAACCCGCTGCGCTGCCTCTGCCTCCGGCGACATCAGCGGATGGAGAAGCGGTAGTGGGCCGTGCGATACAACCTGTCTTCCTTCGAAAAGTTCCTCGGTTAAGGTTTCGCGGTCGATGGCGTGAAGAATGGCCCGGCGCACGCGTACATCCCGGAACGCATCCCGCATGTGCTGCAGAGGAAGATCGGGTCGGTCAGCGGTGCTGAGGCTGACGTGTTCCCAGATAACTCCCTCACGGAACTCAACAACGACATCAGCAGGTACCACCCCAGCCTTGATATCCCGATAGAGGATGAGCGCGGTGTCGAATGGGAAGTTCGGCGGGACAGTTACGTGAACTTCGCCTGTCCTGACCATGATCGCGAGGGTTTCCACATCCTCAATGAACTTGAAGATTAATCTCCTGAGCCGCGGCCGATAATGTTCATCGACCTGGGCCATGAAGAAATTATCGAACCTCTCCAGCGTGATATGACTTCCTGGAATCCAGTCCACTAATCTGAACGGGCCGGTGCTGACGAACTCAGTGAGCCAGAACGGATGCGCCTTAAATGGTGTGATAACGCCGGTCTCCACCCACTGGCGAAACGCATCGTAGAGGATGTGTTTCGGCAGGATATCCGAGCCCCACAATTGATCAGCAAATGGATAGAGTCTGTTCCAATAGACACGGATTGAGCGCTCACCTGTAATCTCAATCCGCGAAACCTTCCTGGCGAGGTAGGTTGGAGCAGGGAAACCCGCTTGCATCCAAACCCGACGGCCAAAGATGACGTTTTCCACACTCCACGGGACACCGTCATGATAAACGATCCCCTCGCGGAATTCCCAATCAACGATCATTCTTACCTCGGCCTCTTTGCCTGTCCATTCATTGATGACGACTGGACCTTCCCCTTCCTCAAAGATCTGCCACGTACCGTCGGGTATCGACGGCCGTGCCACCGCCAAGTAGGGGTGAAGGACCCATGCATCATCCTGGTAGAAGAGCCCGGCAGTCATCGCTTCCTCGATTACGGCCGAGGCGAGCATCAATGCCCACGGGGCCCACGTATCCGGCTCCTGCCCCATACCAACAATCATAAAGTCCCTGCTGACGGCTGTAAACCCAACTATGCCGACCAGTAGAGCTCCTAACAAAACTACTACCTGAAATTTTTTCATTTTTTATTTCCTCCTTAGTTTGAATTGTGCTTGGCGCTGAAACTATCCCCTTGCCGAATCGTAAAAACCAACTTCATAAACTGGCTCTCTGCACGGGGTCCTCCGATAACTTCTCCGCTCACTATCACCTCCCGAAACGATCGCCATCCTTGAGATTGTTCGCGGCGAATCTCGTATTTAGAAGTACTACACTTTCGTATTAGTATAGCAGGTTTAATTAAACTTGTCAATGGGAATCGCAAAAATGCTCAAATACTGATAGGAACGTGACTTGAACGCTGATTTGATGAGGAGCTCAACTTTAAATGCAGAATAACGAAGAAAGTTAGCGAGTAAGGGATGAAGGAAAGATGGGTAGGAGGTTCATAACCTGTTACCTATCACTTGTTACTCTATTCTTCGAACGCCACCTGTGGCGAATTTATCTTTTACCCTCTCCCATAATAGGTTCAACGCCTCCGGTCTATACGGAGTTTGTCCTTCCATCGGCCCAATAAGTTTTTTTTGTGTGGGGATTATAAATGGCTGCAGAATGTAACGCTTAGCCCCTGTAATCATTGCGGTGATCTTTATTATCTCTTGTTCATCTATATCGGGAACGACTGTTGTACGAAATTCATAGTCTGGTGCGTAATTGATAATTAAATCGATTGATGCAGTAATCTGTTGAAGATCAACTTTGACTCCAGTTCCTGTTTCATAATAGTCCGTTGATCGTTTAATATCCATTGCCACATAGTCAAGGAGATTATTGTGCAGTAACTTCTCAAGTCTCTGGGGAAAAGTGCCGTTGGTATCAAGTTTTATGAGAAACCCCAGTTCTTTTACCCCGGCAATAAAGTCACGCAGACCCGGCTGAAGCAATGGTTCTCCGCCAGAGATAACGACTCCGTCAAGGAGACCTTGGCGTTGCGTTAAGAAAGAGAAGATCTCATCTTCAGAGACTAAACTGATTGCATTGATCTTCTCTGGCAGCACAAGTTCACTATTGTAGCAATAAGGACAACGGAAATTACAGCCTACGGTAAAGACTACTGCCGATAGTTTTTCCGGGTAATCAATCAACGATAGCGGCTGCAGATGCGCTATTTTCATCTTTGCATCAAGCGGGTTCAGGGGCAAAGTTTCTCTATTTGAAACTTTGGACTTTGGACTTTGGACTATTCTCCTTTGCCTTAAATTTTAGGTAGTGCAGTCAACAGTCGATCTTTGGGCAATAATTGTTCTTTTTGGCTTGGTGCAAAGAAGACCTTCCGATCAGCAAATTCCGCTTGTTTGCCATTGTTCCATTGTTCTACTGGGCGGAGATAACCGACGACACGCGAATAGACTTCACATCGAGCAGTACATATCGGACATTTGGCATTCTCTCCTTTAAAATATCCATGTTCTGTACAGATACTGAATGTAGGGGTAATTGTGTAGTAGGGGAGATGGAAGTTCTCCGCAATCTTACGGACAAGATTTTTAGTCGCTTCAATTGATGGCAGTGACTCACCGAGAAAAGCATGGAAGACGGTTCCTCCTGTATAGAGTGGTTGCAGTCGATCTTGAAGGTGTAATGCTTCGAAGATATCTGTGGTGAATGTAACTGGCAGGTGCGTTGAGTTAGTATAGTAGGGTACACTCGCTCTTTTTTGTTCTAAACTACTAATACGCATATCAGGGAAGCGGGCTAAATCGTTCTTAGCGAGCCGGTAACTTGCTCCTTCGGCTGGAGTTGCTTCCAGATTGAAAATCTCTCCACTCTCTCCTTGAAATTCGACTAATTTAGACCGCATAAAGTTTAGAACTTCTACCGCGAATTCATTACTGTGTGGACTGGTAATATCTTCACCAAAAAGATTGAGGAGAGCGTCGTTCATTCCGATAATTCCGATAGTGGAGAAGTGATTCTTCCAATATTCACCGGAAAAATCTTTGATTTTTTGCAGGTAGAATTTGGAATATGGATAAAGTCCTTTTTCTGTCAGTTGCTCTAACATCTTCCGTTTGGTAAGAAGTGAGTCTTTTGCCAGCAACATCAGTTCGTCAAGGCGATCAAGAAAGTCTGCTTTACTATCAGCTAAGACCCCTAAGCGTGGCAAATTAATCGTTACAACACCGATTGAACCAGTAAGTGGATTGGCACCGAACAGCCCTCCGCCACGTTTTATTAGCTCGCGGTTATCAATCCGCAATCGACAACACATACTGCGTGCATCTTCGGGCTGCATATCACTGCCAATAAAATTGGCAAAATACGGGATTCCATAGCGTGACGTCATCTCCCAAACAGCCTCTAAGTTTTTGTTGTCCCAATCGAATTCTTTGGTGATATTATATGTTGGAATCGGGAAGGTAAATGGCCGGCTGCGGATATCTCCTTCAATCATTACCTCAGCAAATGCGCGGTTGAACATATCCAATTCGTATTGAAAATCACCGTATACCTCTTTCTGGATTTTACCGCCGATGATGACCGGTATCGCCTTCATATATTGTGGTATTTCCAGATCAAGAGTGATGTTAGTAAATGGAGTCTGAAAACCAACGCGTGTTGGTACATTCAAGTTGTATATAAATTCTTGCATATGCTGCTTTACTTCATGATAGGAGAGATTGTCAAAGCGGATAAAAGGAGCAAGATAGGTATCTACATTACTGAATGCTTGTGCCCCTGCTGTCTCTCCTTGAAGTGTATACAAGAAATTGGCCACCTGCATCAGTGCGACACGGAAGTGTTTTGCCGGTCGGGCCTCAATCTTTCCCCGTACACCACGGAATCCCTGGACAAGAAGATCTTGCAGATTCCACCCTACGCAATAGGCACCTAATGTTCCTAAGTCATGGATATGAAAATCACCGCGTTCGTGGGCAGTTTTAATCTCATGTGAGTAGATTGTATTGAGCCAATATTTCGATATGACCTTATCTGTAATATTAACGTTTAATCCCTGCAGAGAATAGGACATATTACTGTTCTCGCGTACTCGCCAGTCAATATCATTAATATAGTTTTCCACCACAGAGAGATTTCCCAGCAGGTCTTTTAGTTCACGCGCATCAGTACGTTTCTTGCGGTATAAGATATAAGCCTTTGCCAGTTGATGCTGTTGTGCATCAAGCAGAACTTCCTCAACTACATCTTGTACGTCCTCAACTGTCGGAAGCTCATCTGTAAATTTACGCGTTAGTATCACTATGACTTGATCAGAAAGCTGTTTAGCAAGGGCAGCGTTGGGCTCTTCCAACGAGCGCATTGCTTTCCAGATTGCAGTAGTAATGAGATCTCCATTAAAGGGCACTATCCGGCCATCGCGTTTTACAATCTTGTTTAATACCAAAACTTATCCCCCCTTAAAAAATTTATTCTCCCTGCGCTCATACGGCTTTGCCAATGGAAATTCTGATCTTCTTAAATTTTAAGCTTACACCAGCAAATTGTTTTTAATCTTATCTTGATAGAGACTTTTTTGTCAAGTTGATTTTATCCCTAATATCAGTACACTTTATTATATAGAAAAAAATAAGGTTCTGGTTCTATCTTTATCAGTGATAACTGGTTATATTTATGGATCAAGAGAGTAGCAGTATATGAGGTGATAAAAATGGTAAATATAAAATCTGCAGCTAAACGGGAGCGACAGAGCATTCCACGAAAAAAACATAATTTAATGAGAAAGAAAGCTCTTAAACAAGTAACAAATGAATTACGAGATTACGTTACTACCGGAAATAAAGAAGCTGCACAGCAACTTCTTCCTCAGCTCGCAAAGATGGCGGATAAGGCGGCCTCACATGGACCATTCCATAAAAATAAGGCTAGTCGAATCAAATCGCGCATGACAAAGAAAGTTAATAATATGTAAGGGGAAAGTTATAATGACTGAGTTCAATTTTCTTGGCACGAGAAAGATTGGGGGAACATTATCCATTCTCTTGCTTGCAGCGAGTCTCTTGTTACTCACTGTCAATGGGTTAAATTTCGGAATTGATTTTACTGGCGGAACTGAGTTTCGCATCCGTTTTCGTGACCCAGTAGAAATAGCCGACTTGCGCAATGCGTTGAGGGCTGTTCCAGCTGGCGGCATCGATCTTGCTGGCAGCGTGATTACGGAAGTTAGGGGAACTTATGAAATCATTATCACTACTCCGCTTGATATCGAGGAGCACCACCCGACGATCACAGCAATAGAGACGATGTTGACCGAGACTTTTCCTACAGAGGAGATCTCCCGTCGTTCTATTGGACATCGAGTAAGCCGTGAATTGATACAGCGTGGATGGGGCGCATTGTTACTTGCGCTCGTTGGAATTTTGCTTTATCTTTCATGGCGGTTTCGCCTGCGGTATGCAGTCGGTGCGGTAGCTGCCGTAGTCCATGACGTCGTGATTGCTTTGGGAGTCTTTGCTCTCTTTCAGTTTGAGTTCAATTTAGCAACGATCGCTGCTTTTCTCACGATAATCGGTTATTCACTTAACGATACAATCGTTATCTTCGATCGCGTGCGAGAAAACCTTACAACGATGAAACGCGTCTCCATCTTTGATGTGATAAACCGCAGTATCAATCAGTCTTTGATGCGTACTGTCAACACTTCTCTCACCACCCTTATTCCCGTCGTTATCTTATTTGTATTTGGGGGGCCGGTGCTGCAAAGTTTTGCTGCTGCATTGATGATCGGGGTTATCGTCGGCACCTATTCTTCAATATATATCGCCAATCCAGTAGTTTACGCATGGACGGTGCGGGCTGACAGTAAGAGAAGATAGATGAAATCTATTCTCTTTGCCGGAAGAGAGTGGTCTTTAGCAACTCAGCCTGCTGTCACTCTACTTGATGAAATAAGCAAAGAACTTGCTTGTACTCCTATATCGGCTATTCTCCTTGCGCAACGGGGTGGACTCAAATGGCGTAAAATCATCAACCCTGATCGTCAAGCATTCCATTCACCGTTTCTATTCACACAAATGGAGAGAGCCGTAAGCCGATTAATCAATGCGATAGATCGTCAAGAGAAGATATTTATCCATGGTGATTTTGATGCCGATGGTCTGACCGGCGCTGCCGTCCTTTACCGCGGTCTCCTTCCATTGTTTCCGACTGGGAGAATCAAAGTTGAAGTGGGAGATCGCACATCCGGCCACGGTCTTTCGCGCGCCTTTATCCATCGGGTAATAGAAGAAGAATTTAATCTTGTCATCACGGTAGATTGTGGTATTACAGACTGTGAGCAGATCTCATATCTTCGCGAGAGAGGAATAGATACAATAATCACTGATCATCATCTTCCACTCGATAAACTTCCCCCAGCGATTGCAATCATTGATCCGCATCTACCGGAAGAGACTTATCCTAATAGCTCACTTGCTGGGGTGGGCGTTGTGTATAAATTGATATGTGGTTTATATGAACGGATTGGAAGACCGATACCTTACCATTTTTTAGATTTAGTCTGTATTGGAACTATCGCCGACCTAGTTCCGTTGGCTACTGACAGTGAAATTGAAAACAGAGCGATCGTCAATGAAGGGCTCACTCTCCTTAAACAGGAACAAGGTTCATCATATGGAATACGCGTCTTGATGGAGAAATTACAACTTAAACCCGAGCAACTACAAACAGATGACATTGGATATCAGATCGCACCGAAGATCAATGCCGCCAATCGGGCGGGAGACCCAAAGGTCGCCTTTCTTCTGCTGACGACAGCTCAACAGGCACAGGCTCAATATTTGACCGAAGTACTTATCGATTATAATGACGACCGCACAATCAATCAGCAAGATATCACATATCAGGCAAAAGAGATCCTCACAGAAGAACATATTAATCCTCAGCAAGACGGTATTGTCATTGTGGGAGGTAAATATTGGAACGAAGGAATTATCGGATTGGTAGCATCACATCTTGTAGAAGAGTATGGTGTTCCTGCGATAGTCTTCTCTTATGGTGACCGTATCAGTCGTGCCTCCTGCCGCAGTATCGACGGATTCAATATAGCCACCTGCCTACAAAGCTGCTCAAAGATGCTTATTCACTATGGCGGGCATGCGATGGCAGCTGGTCTCTCTCTCTCCAACGAGCACTTGGCAGAATTTATTACTTGTGTGCACTCCTATCTCCAAAATTACACAGGACCGGCCGTTAGAGAGATACTAAAGATTGACGCACTAATAGATGCGCATGCAGTCAATTCCCACACTTATAACGATCTTGCTTTACTCTCTCCGTTTGGCAAAGGTAATCCAACCCCTATATTTCTGCTTCCGGGCGTTCTCTTTGATGAGCTTCATCTCGTGGGGAATGGCGGCCATCATCTGAAAGGGAAGATAATGCAAGCGGATATTACGCGCCCATTTATCGCTTTTCGCTGCGGTGGCTATATCGATTTACTGGAAAAGACTACTGATGCGGGAGTTATATGTTCATTGGAGTTTGATAGTTGGCATAATGACATTCAATTGCAGCTGTTCGATGTAGTGTCGCCTCAATCACGAAATCTTATTTCGCCCGCAGGCCCCGTGTAATCTTATTACACAGGCAGGTAAAAATATAAGATTCCTCAGCTAAGAAAACTCCTTCGAAATGACTGAGTATGTTGATATGACAGTAATAACCTCTAAATTAACAGACTCGTTCGATAATCAGTGGTGATAATTCCTGCTTCTCAACGCCAAACTGATATGCAGCCTCAGTCAACGTACTGGCACGATCAAGATTCGATTCATCATTGACGTGTAAAATTACCACCACTTCTCCTATAGAGACAGGATCATTGATCTTGGCGCAGAGTTCTATTCCCACTGCGGGATCAATCTGATCTGTTTTGACGGATCTTCCTGCTCCGAGCAGCTGAACCGCCTGACCGATTGATAAAGCATCAATCTGCTGCACATAGCCGGTAGAAGGAGCAAGAATATTCACCTTCTTTTTAGCGATCGGCAGGAGTGAAATATCGTCGATGACTGCTGGATCACCATGCTGATTGATGATCATTTCGCGGAATTTGGCCAATGCTGCGCCGTTATAGAGCAGCTTACGCAATTGCTTGACACCATCAGCGTGATCTGCAACTTGGCCGGCAAAAAGAAGAAGTTCTGCACCGAGTTGACAACAGAGTTCTTCCAGATCAGAAGGACCTTCTCCTTTTAAAGTAGCGATCGTCTCTTGTACTTCGAGAGCATTTCCCACCATTCGCCCCAGTGGCTGCGACATATCGGTGATCAACGCCGTAATCTGACGATTGAGGCGTTTTCCGATCGTTACTAACGAATGCGCTAGTCGGCGTGATTCATCAATATGCGGCAGAAAGGCACCTGAGCCTGTTTTAACATCGATAACTATCGCCCGTGCTCCACCGGCAATCTTCTTCGACATAATTGATGAGACGATCAATGGGAGAGAGTCTACTGTGGCAGTGACATCACGTAATTCATATAGCAACTGATCAGCAGGGACCAGATCAGCGGTATGGTCAGCAAGAACGAGGCCGCAGCGTTGGGCTGATTGTAAAAATTCTTCCGTTGAAAGATCGGTACGAAACCCGGGGATTGATTCCAATTTATCGATCGTCCCGCCAGTATGGCCGAGAGAACGGCCGGAAAGTTTCGCCATGACCAGGCCGGCAGCAGCAACAAGCGGAGCTAAAATTAGGGTCGTCTTATCTCCCACCCCGCCCGTAGAGTGCTTATCGACCGCATATCCACGAAGATGGGTGAGATCAATCGTTGTGCCGGAATCTACCATCACCTCTGTTAAGATTGCTGTTTCCTCATCATCCATTGAGCGCAGATAGATCGCCATCAGTAGGGCTGATATTTGATAATCAGGGATATTACCCTGTACATACCCATCGACGAGAAATTTCAGTTCCTCTGTGGATAACGGATTACCATCACGTTTTTTCTTAATTAAATCTACTGTTCTCATCATTTTATTCCTCCGATAAGGTAACTGCTCCGCCTCCCATTCTCTTACACCACAGATAAGGACTGTATGATTACTCAGAAGATAGGAGCCAGAATCTTCTTGCCGACTCCTTTATTCTGACTCCTGATTACTCTTTTCTGCTCCGTGAAGAATTACTATGCCACTGCTGGTACCGATTCGCGTTGCTCCAGCTTTAATCATCGCTATTGCTGCATGATAATCTCTGATCCCACCGGATGCTTTAACGCCGATTATTTTACCTACTGTTCTCCGTAACAATACGACATCTTCTACCGTTGCTCCGCCTTGAGCAAAGCCAGTCGAAGTTTTGACAAAATCTGCGCCGGCAGCTTTGGCCAAGATTGCGCCAGCGACTTTCTCTTCTGTGGTAAGGAGAGCTGTCTCCAAAATTATTTTCAGGAGCAGCGGCCGGGAAGACTTCTTGATCACCTCCTTGACCAATTGGATTTCATCCAAGAGAATGTGATAGTCACCATCTTTGAGAGCGGCAATATTAATCACCATATCAAGTTCATCAGCTCCGTCATCGATCGCCTTGCTGGTCTCCATCACTTTGACCGAACCGACATTACAGCCATGGGGAAACCCGATCACCGTACATACTTTAACTGCACTCTCCGCTAGTAATCGGCTGGCAAGTGACACATAATACGGAGATACACAGACCGCAGCGAATCCATAACGACGTGCTTCTGTACATATCTGCTTGATATCGATCGTTGTTACGGTCGGTCCGAGAACTGTGTGATCAATCAGCTTAGCCAGTTCAGTCCTTTCCATCTCTCCTCCTGAATAAAATGAGAATTATCCCATGCTATATTTTATCTGTGAACGTACATTGTAACTATTCAGGAGTCAGAAGACAGAATTCAGAATAGAGGATAAAACGAATTGATGAGCCTTTTGCCAAACAATCAAGTCTTGAAAATGCTTGGCTGGTTCCCTCTTCATTCTGACTCCTGACTTCTGTCTCCTATCTTCTGACTCCTGACTCCTGACTCCTGACTCCTGACTCCTGACTTCTGACTCCTGACT